>JANNVM010000512.1:0-1583 GCA_031414455.1 Verrucomicrobiota bacterium | reverse complement strand
AGTCAGCTTGCACAGCGGGATCAGAAAGCATGGGAGGCCATGGACACCGCCTCCGTCCTTCTTGAAGATCCCAACGTGCGCCTTGTCGCCCTCATCGCTGCCGCTCCGCTCGCAGAGCAAGTCCCCGCCATGTTCGGCATTAAGGAGTGGTTTCTTCAAGCCAAGTCATTTGTTATTGGTCTAGCGGATTATCCCAACCCCGTCCTCAGCCGCGAGGCAGTGCGGCATCTCTCCGAGCGGGGAATGGAGTCAGCCTTGTCGAAAAAATGTCTGGCCCGCGCCGCTGATCCAATGACGAAACTTCGCGTTCTGCAGGGAATTTTTCTGGGTGGCGTGGAGTGTAATCCCTTGGCTGAGTTTGCGGCGGACAGTTCGCAGGATGCCGGACTCCGTGCTGAGGCGCTCCGCTATTTGGGGCATTGGGGCGGACCGCTCCGGCGTTTTGACCAAGTAAGAGGCCTTTATCGTCCGGGGGTATTTCGGCTCCGTGCGGACGATAACGACATTACTTTGGCGATGAATGCGCTGGCAATCATTATGCCGCGTTGCCTGCGGTCCGAGCGTCACGTGCCTATCGCCACACTCGATGCCATTAGGAAACTTCGCTTCGCCAGTACTGCGCAGGAAGACCAAATTGCCGCCTTCATCCTGGAAACTGGACAGGATTCCCGGGTGCGGGCTCACGCTCTCAAATTGCTTGGCGACCTGCGGAGCCCGCTCCTTCCCGACGTTCTAAAGAAAGCCATCGCCGACCCCAGCAGCACCGTGCGCATCGCGGCGGCGGGATTACTGGGGAAAACGGATCCCGCGCTGGCGGCGAAGGGATTGGCGGCGGCGCTGGCGGATGGTTCGCCGGAGGATCACCGGGCGGCGTTCACGGAATTGGCGGCGCTGCCTTCGCCGGAGGCTGACAAGTTGCTCGCTGATCACCTGACACTGCTCACCGCCGGCAAGGTGCCCGCCATGGCGCGACTGGAACTCATCGAAGCCGCGAAGAAGCGCGAGGCCCCGGCGGTGAAGGCCGCGCTCGCCGCTTACGAAGCCTCGCTGCCGAAGGACGATTTCCTGGCAAAGTATTCCGTCTCGCTGGAAGGCGGCGATGTGGAGAACGGGAAACGGCTTTTCAAAGAGCATCCCGTCGCTGCCTGCGCGCGTTGCCATCAGGTGAATAAGGCCGGCGGTGAGGCCGGCCCGCCGCTCGACGGCATCGCGTCGCGCAAAGACCGGCGCTATCTGCTTGAATCCATCGTGAATCCCTACGCGCAGATCGCCGAGACGTTCCGCATGGTCGTCTGCACTATGAAAGACGGCAGCATCCAGGCCGGCGTCATTCAATCCGAAACCGCCGCCACCCTGACACTTCAGCAGCCGGGAGATCAGCCATTCACCCTGAACACCGCCGACATCGCCAAACGCGAGCCCGTGCCCAGCGGGATGTTGCCCGGGCTGGGCGAGTTGTTGACGCCGCGGGAACTGAGGGATTTGGTGGAATACTGTGCGAGTTTGAAGTAGCCGTGGGGGGGGGGGGTGGCGGACACCACCAGGGCAATGGCCTTGGGGAACGTCGGACAAAGACCCGGGCC
>JANNVM010000511.1:0-18784 GCA_031414455.1 Verrucomicrobiota bacterium | reverse complement strand
TCACGCGCAGCGATGGCCGGCGGCAAAAGCTTGATGGCAACGGGGCGCTCCAGCTTTCGCTGCACGGCGCGATAGACTGCGCCCATGGAGCCGCGGCCGGCGAGCGCCTGGACTTCGTAGCCGGGAAACCACGATGCGACTTCCTCGACCGGTGGCTGTTCCCATCCAAAGGCGGACGACGACACTGGCGTGAGTGCGCCGGCGATGAGCCGCGCGGCATCGAGGCCGTCAATGGCGGGGAGGAAATCGGGTGGAGTCATGGGATGAGGAACTGCGGGCGGACGGCAAACCGCCCTACTTCCCTTCCCGTAAAACGGCGGTCAACGTAACCAAAAAACTTATCCGGCGCGTCAGGGCTTGAGGATGACTTTGATGAGGTCGCCTTCTGCGGCGTGGAGTTTGTGGAACCAGTCGGCCCCTTCCTCCAGCGGACGCACGGCGCTGGTGAGCGGCTCGACCCGAATGCGCCCGGCGGCAATTTCCTCCAGCGCGGTGGGATACTCGCCGGCACTGGCGCAGGATCCGAACAATGAAATTTCCCGCGTCACCACAGATTGCAGTGGAAAATCAATGCGCTGCGCAAGATTGCCCACGAGCCCGACGGCACCGCCCTTCCTTACACATTCGATCGCGCTCTGCACGGTTACCGAAATGCCGACGCATTCCATGGCGACGTCCACGCCTTCGCCGCCGGTCAGGGCGAGGATTGCTTCCTTCAGGCCGCCGGCTTTGGCGGGGAAGATCGCGTCCGCACCGAGTTCTTTCGCCAGCGCCAGCCGGCCTTCACTGAGGTCGGTGGCAAAGACTTTTTCGCAGCCCGCGGCTTTCAGCGCCTGGAGGGTGAGCAGGCCGATGATGCCTGTTCCGACGACGAGGCCCGTCTGCCCCGGGCCGGCCTGCGCCCGGCGCACCGCATGCAGAGCGACCGCAGCAGGCTCCACAAACACCGCCTGCTCAAACGTCACTTTTTCCGGCAGCGGGAACAACACGCGGCCCGGCACACTGACATATTCCGCGAACGCCCCGTTTTGCCGGTAGTCGGCGCAAGACACCCCGAGGATGCGGCGGCTTTTGCAAAGGTTGATCAGTCCGTCGCGGCAGTACTCACATTCACCGCAATAGAGTGTGCTGTCGAAGGTGACGCGCGCGCCTTCCCTCCACTGCCCGGCACGCGCGCCGGAGCGCACAACGGTGCCGGCGGCTTCGTGCCCCATGATGACCGGTGGAATCCGCCGGCCCGTACTGCCGTCCATGCCATGCACGTCGCTGCCACAAATCCCGCAGGCGGCCACGCGGACGAGAACTTCATCCTCATGCACCTCCGGTTCAGGAGAATCGCCGAAGGTGAACTGACTGCTTCCAATAAGGGTTAGTGCTTTCATCGGCCCGCACTCTGGACAACCAGCCCCCTCTGTCCACCGGAGGATTCGGAACCGCGGCGCTGGACAGCGCCGGACGACATGCTCAGGTGAGGACCGATGCGAGTTTCCCTTCTCTTCCTTCTGGCGGCGGTGCTTCTGTTCGCGGGCTGCGCGGCGCCAGGCGGCGGCAGCACTTCGGTGCCGCAGGTTGATCTTTCGACGAGCCCGAAGTTTCCACCGGTGACGCGGCAGCAGGGGTTCTCGTGCTCGCAACAGACGGCGCTGTATTACTTGTTCACGACGGAGTGGAATCAGCGTGCGGCGTTCAGCCCGACTGTGATGCGACGCTTCTCGCCGTACTTTGCCTACTCGCTGCTGGCGGGAGAACAGTCGGGCCGCTCGCATGTTGTGGACGGCTGGATCACGGCGCAGCATCTTGGCGTGCCGCTTCTGGCCGATTGCCCGGGCTACAGTCGCACACTCATGCATGGCTACGACCGCTACCTGAGGGCGATGCAATATCGAGTGGAGAGCTGGCAGATTTTGCCAGTCACCACAGCGGCTGACGTGGCGCACGTGCAGCGGTTGCTGGCCGACGGGCATCCGGTGGCGTGCGATTTTCAAATCAAAGGCGCGGTGCTGCAGCCGCTGCCTCGCTTTCCGCGGATCAGTCCCAGGCGAATGGAGGCGCTCCTCACCACAGCCACCTTCGACCCCGGAGCACCGATGGTTGGTCAGAAATTCGTCGAACGATGGGGAACCACCGGCCCCGGTCATGCGATGGTGTATGCCGGGTATGATGCGCAAATGGGCTTTGATGTGAATGGCGACGGCGAGTTCACCACCGACCGCGACATCAATGGTGACGGCGCTGTCACGCTCGCGGACTGCGAACTCGGCGCGTTTCTTGTCGTCAATCCCTGGGGCGGCGGCTGGGGCGACCGCGGACGCGCGTGGGTGCCTTACCGGCTCCATGCCACCACGACCTGGCCGCGGTCCCGGAGCGTGGCGACGGTGAAAGTTGCCCCGCCTCAGCAGCCTCGCCTGACCTTAAAACTCCGCCTCCGCGCCGCCGACCGGCAGAATGTTATCGTCACCGTGCATCGCGGCGGACGCAGTGTGCAGCCGTGGATGTTCAGTCACGCGCCGGTCCCCGGCGGCAGCAACAATCTGTGGGAAGCCTTCACCACACTGCGCTCGCCGGGGCCGCATCTCAGCACCGGCTCCCTCGCCGCACCGGACGGCGGGCCTCTGGAAACCGGGCACGATATCTCCGCCCTCGGTTCCGCGGAAGGCTGCACGCTGGAAATCAGGCCCGGGGGACGCGGCGCTCTGTCCGGGCAACTCGCCGGGGCCTCGTTCATCGAGCACGATTCGTCAGGACACGCAGTGCGAGAGATTCCGGTGGCCGGCTTGCCGGTTCCACTTCCAGGTGCCGGTGGTGTCTGGCCGGCGTCCGCTCCCTGACGCCGCGACCGCTGCCTCCGACGTGGCATCCCCCCCGGCGTGCTTCCCGTTACGCCCCGCACCACGCTGATCCCGAAGAGCGCCCCGCGGCGCTATCCCGATGCCGCATGGCAGACGGGCAACGCGCGGTTAGTCTTCAGTCAGGGCGGGTGCCAGCGTCGCGGTGAAGCGAAGAAAGATTCTGGAGGCGCCGGGCGGTGCCGGGATAAGCCATGTGATAGTGATGGTGCCGGAAATGGATGTGTCTCTTGCGGTCGGGGCGGTGGTGAATTGCCACGCGGCCAGGCTGGTGGAGAATTCCGGCTCCAGGATGACGTCTTCCGCGACGGTGCTGGTCGTAATGGAGACGCGAAGGTTATCGCCTTCGCGGACAGCATTGACGGGCGTCGCGTTGGCTATGGCATCGCTGGTGCCGAGGGCATACTCGAGCAAGGCCGTTAGGCCGTCCCGGTCGGCGTCGGAGGTGGCGAGGCCGGTAAAGGCGGCGGAGTCGGTACTGCCGGGAGTGCCGCCTGCGGGGAGGCTCAGACGCCAGTTGGCGGCGATGTTGGGATCAGGGCGCGTGTGAGGGCGGATGAGAGTGAGACTCGCGCCGGTGCCATCGGCTTCTGGAGGCCAGGGCGCGGTGTCGCCGTAGGTGATAGTGAGAATGGGCGCGCCATTCGCGGCAGTGACGACGAGGCGTTCCCCGGAGTTGGCAAGCTTTCCGGTGTAGGCTCCGGCGTTGCGCACGGCGGGCGGGAAGGTCGCGCCGATTTCCGTGACGATGAGTCGCTCGCCGGGCGCGAGTTTCGTGCCGGCGGGGAACGTAAAGCCCACGGCATCCGAGAGCGTGACGCCGCCCAGGGCGATGACGGACGCGCCGGTGTTCAGCAGTTCGATGAACTCAAAGCCGCCCGCGGCGGGATGATAGTGCAGTTCGGAAACGACGAGGTTCAGCGCGCTGGCAGGCACAGCGGCGACGAACGTCCCTGTGGTGAGCGCGGACGTGCTGCCGGCGGAGAGGACGCGCGCTTTCACAACGGTGTCGGCATTCAACGTGAGCGCACCGCTGTAAGTCACCGCCCCGGGCGCGACGACGCCGGTGAGCGAGACCGGCTCCATTCCGTTGATCGTATAATAAATGGTGCCGGCGGGCGCGGTGAGCGTGAGTTGAAATCCGGCAGCGATGTCGCCGCCTTGCTGGCTCATCACCGGCGCGACCACGGCGGGAAACAACGAGACGCGGCGGAAGCGCGCGAGGGCCTGCGGATGATTGCCGGCCCACCAGGTGTTCGCTACCCAGTTCATCTCCGGCAGCCAGTTGGCCTCGCGCGTATAGACCGTGGCCTGGCGCGCATCGCCCCAGCGCGCGGACTCAGCGACAATACTCTGATCCGTCTCCGTCTGCCGCGCCATCCAGCGCGCCTGACACTTCGCGGGCGTGAGCGGACCATTGCCAAAACACACCGCCTGCACGCGGTCGCCGAACTCGCGGCGGAAGCGCGCATTGAGCCGCAGCTTGTCGTAAAATGCAGCGGGCGTGCCGGCGCTGTTCACTTCCTCAAATCGCTTGCCGGCGCTGTAGGTATCCACCCACGCGAGATTCAGATTCGTGATCTCCTGGTCCCACGGGTAGAACTTGAAGCCCCCGCTCTCCTCGCCCCGGCGGCGTCCGCCCCACCAGTTATGGACCGGCCAGTCGCGCGCCGTCGCGTAGATGTGCAGGATCATGTAATCAATGAGGTTCGCCATGTCGAGATACACGGGCAGCGCGGGATTGCGCGTGCCGTCGGCATTGCGGCCCTGGATGCGGTAGTAGGCCGCATCGTCGGGGAATCCGGCGGCGGCCAGCGCAAGGGCGGCGTCCCAGTCGGTGCGGCGGCCGCTTTCAAGCTCATTCACATCCTTGACGACATCATACTCCTCCTTCGCGCCGCCGAAGGTCTCCCCGTGCCACGATTCCACATAGGCCTCGGCGAGATTATACTGGCCCCAGTAGAGGCCGTTGAGGAAGAGATTCACGTAGCGGCTGTGGCCGGTCGGCTGGCCCATCGCGGCGAAGCTGTCCTTCATCCACGGATCGCGCAGATAGCTGGCGCGGTCGTTCGGATACTCATAGGCACCGACGTATTCCACCGTCCACGAATCGGTGCTCGATGCGCGGAGCACGAGTTCGTCCCACTGGCGCACGGGCGTGTCATCGAAGAGTTTGTGATCGAGTTTGCCAGGCCCGTATTTGGTTTTGAAACTGAGCGTGAAGCTGTGCTTCGGCGAGTGCCAGTGCTGGCGACTCAAGCCGCCGTGGATGCGCAGGCCGAGATTCGCCTGGAGATTCGCGCGCGCGCCGTCGGGATAGAGGATCTCCATGCTCGCGGGGCGCGTCCATTCGCCGCCCTGATTAGGACTGTTGGAATACATGCCCGTCGTGGCATCGAAGAGATCAGCGTTCGGCAGCGAGAGGCACACCGCGGGCAGCGCGAGCAAGCCATCGCGCACCGTGTGACCCGGCAGCGCGCCGGTGACGACGCGCGGATCCATCGCGTAGTCGGCGATCATCGGCTGGCCAATCTGCGGGCCGTAGCCACCGTAGACGCCCCAAGTCGCCGGCACGCCGGGCGGTGCGGCGGGCTGACTTGCGATGCTGTTGGCGAAAAGATAGGTGTGGGAGTCGGCATTCGTCGGCATCCAGTCGGCGCGCGTGGCGATCGCGCGCAGGACCGTGGTAGTGGCGATGTTCAGCGTGACCGATGGCGTCCCGCCAGGCGCGGACGGAACGGCGGTGCTCGCGGCATTTCCCGGGCCTGGCAGCGTGCCGTCGAGCGTGTAGTGCAGCGTGCTGTCCGGCGTCAGCGTGGTGATCGTCGTCGTCTGCGGCGTGTCGTAGAATCCGCGGTCCACGGTGAAGCTGGTATCCAGCACGTAGTTGGAGAAGCCCGCGTCATTCGTGGCGCGCGGCGTGGGCGGCGAGAAGTGCCGGCCTGGCAGCAGCCGATATGCCGTGAGCTGCGGCTCGATGAAAAACTCCGGGCTGCTCACCGCGTCGTTGAGTCCGTGAATAGCGAGCACATTCGACTGACCATTCGTACGCAGCAGCGGGAGCGATGATGAAATGTTGATATCTTCTGCGCTGCCCGTCACCGCGCCTTTGTTGCGGTTGGTGAGCGCGAGCGAATTGAACGCGACGCTGGCTGGCGCATTTCGACGCGCGACTTCCACGCCATTCAGATAAGCGACGAACGCATCGTCATAGCGCACGCGCAGGCAGAGTTCGTCCCACGCCGGCGGGCTCGTCAGCGTGAACGGCACCCGCAGCATGGCCGAGGGTGTGATCCCGTGCATGGCCGCGCGCGCGTTGTGCTGCACCTCCGGCGCGAAGGTGTTGAACGAATCCGGCGCGGCCGTGCGGGCGGCCAGCGCCTGGATTTGCGTGGCATTCAGAGCGCCGGCCCAGAGCGCGAGTTCATCCATGAGTCCCGGCTGAGCGGTGCCGAGGAGGAAGCTGCGCACGAGGGTGAGGGGCGCGTTGTTCGACGCCGTGTGCCAGAGCACGCCATTCTGCCAGATCTCTTTGCGGTCCCCGTCTTTGACGAAGACATAGTGATTCCACGCGCCCCTCCAGCGCGCGGTGTTTGGCTCCAGCTTGAACATGCGCGTATCGCCGCCGCAGCAGCCGCCGGTGTCCCAGTAAATGTTCTGATCCGTCCACGGCAGATGCACGAGAGCGGTGCGCGTGCCGCCGCCATCGGTCTGGCTGCCCATGTTGAAAAGATACCCCTGCGTGGGTGCAATCGCGCCGCCGTAAGTCCACACGCTCAGCGTGAATTTGTTGTTGTTCGTCAGCGCATCGAACGCACCGCTCGCCGCCTGACTCCACGCCACATAGCGCCCGCCGTCGCCTGCACCGAGGTCCAGCGCGCGATCGCCGGGCAGTCCCGAGCGCCCGCCGCCGTCAGCCGTGAACGCCGCGCCGCCGACGAGCGCGCCATTGATGCCGCGCGCGCTGGAATCCACCGCCACCGTGCCGCTGGCGCTGTCGAATTTCCAGTATCCCAGCAGCGCCACGCCACTGCTGTCATCCACGCCGTCGTCATAGCCAATCGCCGCCGCGCCGCTTGTCCACGCGTCGTCTGCAAAGTCCGGCTGCGTCCATGTGAGCGCCAGCGAGCCATCCGTCATCGCCTTGATCTTCGCCGCTGAGGAAGGCATCACCGGCTGCGCCTCCAGCCGCCGGCCCTGACCATACGACGCGCCGGTCTTCTGCTTCGGAAAAGTAAACGACGTCGCCACCGAGCCATCCGGCCGCGTCAGCGAGACGAATTCGCCATCGGTATCGAGACTGAAATACGTGTGCAGTTCGCTCCCGGCCACCGCGCGATTCTTCCCCGAAGCGAACACAACCATAGAGGTGCCCGGCGCAAGGATCGTCGCGGGAAAGGTCCACTTCGCCGGCAGCAGCGGATCATCCGAAAGCCGCCAGCCATTCAACTGCACATGGGCCGTCGTGGGATTCGTCAGCTCGATCCAGTCCGCGTTCGTGCCATCCGCATCCTCCACGCCGGCAGAACCGCTGGCCGCGATTTCACTGATGATCGCCTGCCCGCTGAAATCCGTGATGGGCGGCTCCGCCGGCTGATAGAGGTCCGTCGCCGCATCGAACGCTCCCGCCGTGAACGTGAACACACGCACCTCATCAATGTCGCCCTCAAAGTAGGTCGCGCCGCCCGGATTCACCGCCATGTGGAATCCATTCATGCCCACCGGCGGCGCATTCGTCGTCATGGGATGGGCCACGCCATTCACATAGAGCCGGAAAACGCCGGCCGTGCGCACCACCGCTACGCGCGTCCACACATTCGCTACCGCCGCCACGCCACCACCCGCGACAATCGGATTCCCGCCGATCCAGTCATAGCCGGGGATGGACGCCGACCAGCGCCCGTTCGCCAAATGGATCGCAGGCCCCGTCGCCGCGCCCGTATCGCCCGTGAGGCTGAAGATGAAATCATAATTCTCCTGCGTGATGTTCGGCGTCCGCACCCAAAGCTCGACGCCGAAATTATCCGTGCCGATCACCCCATTCATATCGCCGCCATTTCCGTAGAACCCCTGGTTGATCCCATTGAACCGCAGCGCCGCCGTCGAGTCCCCCGCACCGAGCCCCGTCGTCATTACAAACGTCCCCGCGCCATTGATCTGCGCCAGCAGGCTGTATCCCCCAATGGAATCCAGCGGCATATTGTTCGCGCCCAAACTCCCCGGCTCGCCGAGCCGGTAGCGCAGTTTTTCCGTGACCGCCGCTGAAGCGAGACCGGCGGTGAGGAGCAGTAGAATGCTGCGGGAGCAGAAGGGCATGAGCCGCAGTGTAATGCCACCCGTCCGCCGCCGTCCAGTGATTCAGCGTGCGCTCTGATTCACTCACTTCACGGGCTCACCGCCCGCAGCCGAACGAAGACGCGGTCGCCGGGAATGGTGACGATGATTGTGTCGGGAGAGGGCGCGGCATTGACAGAGACCGTGACGCCGTTCGCATCAGGACCGGAGGAAGCGGCGCCGATGGGCACAGTGAACCACAAGCCGTCGAGTCCGATGCTCCATTCCAGGGAAAAGGCGGCATGGCCGGGGGAGGATTCGGCGCGGCGGAAGCTCACGCGGAAACCGCCGGCGGTGTCCACCGTGGCGGCAAGCAGGAGGCCGGCGTCGCTGGTTAGTGGGTCGCCGCCCAGGATCCACTCAAGGCCGTTGGCGATGAGGTCGCCGTCAGGGTCGCCGCCGAAATCATCCGCGCGGCCCGGTGTGCCGTCGAGACCGCGGCTGAGGGCCCATGCATGGTACGGAGACGTCACAGCCGAGAAGCGCACGTTGTCAAAATCCAGATAAGTGCCGGTGCCTCCCGGATTGGTCAGGCGGAGCGCCAGCGCCTGGCCAGCGGTGACGGACGCACCCGTAGTAAAGGTGAGCGCGACATCGGAGAAAGTGTTCGCTGCATTGCCCCCTCTGAGCGCATCCAGTTCGGCGCGGGTCACGGTGCGGCTGGCAAGCACGGCACCGTCCGCGAGGAGTTGGAGGACGGCACCGCCAAAGATGTTGCCATTGCCGCGCACCCCGAGCGAGGCCGTCAGAGTGTAGAGTTGGTGAGGCGCGGGAAACCTGCGCAGCGTCTGCAGGAAATGCGCCCCGGGGGACGAGCCGTTGATGAAAGCGATATGGCGGCCGGCCATTCCGGGGATCGCGCCGGAGGATGCGCCGGTGTCCGCCGTTCCCGGGTAGAACCCATCGTTCGGATTGTAATAACCGCACGAGCCGTCGGCGACGGATTCTCCGCCGGCGGCCAGCGCGCGCCAGCCGATCACCGACGGCGAACTGGAATCGGACATGGAGATCACATGGATGCTTCCGTCGGCGAGCGCGGTGTTGCTTTCGAAGTCGCCGTTTTTGGGAGCGGGCGCCGGCGTTCCTCCCAGCACTGCGGCCCACTGGCTGGCATGGTCGGCGAGTCCGGCGGCGTTGAAGTGGACGCTGTCACTGAGTTTTGCTTCGCGGTGGAAATCGTCCGTCACCGGGCCGGGAAACACCAGTGGATCGGCGTAAATGGCGCGGCGCTGCCCGGCGACGATCCGTTCCTCCTGAGCCAGCGTGGAACCCGGGTGAAAGCCCACTTCCGCGATGAACCACGGCACTTGCCAGCCGGCATCACTGCGACTCCGGTTGATGATACTTTCCAGCCGGCCCTGGTAACTGGCCGGTGTCGTCGAGACGAGGGAATCGGATTCGCCCTGATGCCAGAGCACGCCGCGGAATCCGCCTTGAGGAAAGGCCCGGACGGCCGCGGCAATGCGCGGGTAATAACTGCCGGTGTCCGGCACCCACTGGGAGACCATGGTGGCTCCGACACCCGTGCAGGCGAACGCGACCGGAATGTTGTCCCGCGCCGCCAGTTGATCGCCGAGCCGGCTCCATACGGATCCGCCGCCGCCATCGCATCCGGGCATGGGGTCGGCGGCTTTCGTCCACGAGCCGCTCGCATAATTCCACGCACTGACCCGATCATCCGCCGGGCTGGCCGCGGGCGATCCGTAGTTGGCGGAGTTGGACTGGCCGCTGGTGACATAAATGTCGCCGACGCCGATGCGGGGAATCACACTTGCGGTTCCAGGCACCCCGGCGGTGACGGACCTCACTTCGATCTGATACCATCCGCCGGAGGCGACATTTGTTAGGCTTCCGGAGAACGTCCCCCCCGCGGGCGGACTGGCGATGGTCGTCCACGCGGTCCCCGTGCCGGAGTTCGTACCGCCGCTCATCACCTGCACCCGCGCCTCAATGCCCGCGGGGCTGCCGGAGTAATTGCCCCGGACCGGAATGGCACCGAGATTACCGCTGTTCCTCTGGAAAATCTGGCGGGGCACCGGAGCCGTGACCGTCACGACGTTCACTGGCGGTGGTCCACCGGTGGGATAACCAAAGACATCTATCTCGCGGACCAGCGTGCCTTCGATATTCCCGGGGCCGTTCGCGACCGCGAGCAGAGGGTTGGTAAAGGTGAAGCGGATGCTGTCCACCCCCGTGGCGAGCACCCCGCCGGTATCGGTGACGATCACTTTTGAGTCGAAGTTGGTGCTGTTCACGTCAGGAAACGGAAGATAGGAAACGGCCGTCAGTGCCGTGTAGGCCGGCGACCCGGCGACGCTCACTTCGACGGTGTAAGTCTGGTTTCCCTGAGCCTGAGAGGACGTGCCCGCCCAGCCCATGAACGACACGATGGAGGTGATGTCGTAGCCGGCCGGATTGACGGAAACGTTGAGATCGTAGGTCGCAGTGGCCGCGGGGCTGAAATGCCCGCCACCCACTTCAAAGAAAGTGTTTCCGCCAGGCACGCCGTTGGAAGTGGAGCCGTCGTTGATCCCGGCGCCGGGGAACGCACCGTGGGTCGCGGAAACGGTCGCGCCGGCAAGGAAAGGCTGGCCGTCATTAATCAAGTCCACGGCACTGACCTGCGCCGCATACGGCAGCACCACGCCGTTACTGCTCACCGGCGTGATGACCACGGCGGCATGCGCGGTCACACTCGCGGCCACAAGCGAAAGGAGGCCCCTGACGCCCTGCCAGGGGGTCACGGTCATGGATGTCAGGATTCGGGGGGGCATTGTTCTGGAGTTGTGAATCGTGCCGCCGCCGGGAACGGCTGAGACGCGGATAAGGCCAATGAAGTCAGGGCAAAAGGATTAATTTCGAAATCCGGTCCCCGATGGACGCCGCTGCGATTTGAAAAGGCGCGGTGATCGGCTGCCATCTCAGTTGCATTGTGACAGGGCGGCGCGGGGAGAGTGCGCTGCCATGAAAGCTCTCCCCGGTGCGGTTCTCCTGTTCACCACCGGCATCCTGCAGGAGCAGGTGCCGCACCCCCTGAACTATCCAGCGGGAATGATTCGCCGTGCTTGCCTGCGCATGATTTCCGTTCCATGAGCACGCATGAGCAGATCCGACGGCCGCGCCGCAGACCACCTTCGCCCCATTGTCTTTATCCCGCACATCGTGCCCAGCGCCGCCGGCAGTGTGCTGTGTTGTTTTGGAAACACGCGGGTCATTTGCACCGTCACCATCGAAGAAGGCGTGCCGCGCTGGATGAAGGAACAGGGCGTGCAGGGCGGCTGGCTCACCGCCGAGTATGCCATGCTCCCGGCCTCGACGAATGAACGCAAACAGCGCGACATCAGCAAGGGCCGGCTCGACGGGCGCAGTTCCGAAATCCAGCGCCTCATCGGCCGCTCGCTGCGCGCCGTGGTGGACCTCAGCATCACCGGACCGCGCACCATTTATATAGACTGCGATGTTCTTCAGGCCGACGGCGGCACCCGCACCGCAAGCATCACCGGTGCCTGCGTCGCCGCCGCCATCGCGTTCGATAAACTCGTGCTCGCCAAAAAAATCTTTCGTTCCCCGCTTACGAAAATGGTCGCCGCCGTCAGCGCCGGCATATTCAAGAAGGAAGCGCTCCTCGATCTCAACTACGTGGAAGACAAGGATGCCGAAGTGGATGCCAATTTCGTGATGACCGAAGACGGGCATTTCGTGGAGATCCAGGGCGCGGGGGAAGAGTCCACCTTTACCGGCGAACAGTTCGTCCAACTCCAGGCGCTCGGCCAAAAGGGCATCAAGGAACTCTGCGATCTCCAGAAAGCCGCCGTCCGCGCCACCCAGTCGGAAGCCGGGAAGGATGACCTCAAGGGGCTGGCGGACTTTTTTGCGAAGCGATAGGGCGCAGCCGCAATCCATGAGGTGACGCCCGGTCCGCGCGGCGGTTCGGAGGATGTCTGTGTTTGCCGGTATGGCCGGGCTCCGGACGACCGGCCGGCGCTTCAATTCCTGACCCGGGTTGCCCACCCATGTGCCGTAGCCAAACCGCGCAGCAATTGATCCGGCCAAACGCGAAATGGCGCAACAGAACTCCTGATGTCTGCCCGGTCCGCCGGTCCGCGTCAGGAAGATGGCTGAGCCCGTTTGGAGTTCAGCCATTAGGCTGCTCCCCGCCGGAACAGGCTAAAGCCTGAACTCCGAACGTCTCCGGCGGCTCATCCTGTTTCCTCTGACATCAGGAGTTCTGAGCCTGCATTGTTTTGCCGCCGGTGCGGGGCCATCACCCGCGCGTCAAAAAAACGCCGTGACAGCAGGGGGAGTGACGATAAACCATGTTGCGTTCAACATAACCGTTCTCCATGGAAATCCCTTCGTCATCCGTTTGTCCCGCCGCACCCCTCGAAAAGCCGCCAGGTTTCGGCAGGTGCCCGCTGCATCCCGGGTGGCGGCAATGGGCGTTGAGTGTCCCGCTGATCACCCTCCTCGCGGGTGGCTGCCGGACTGCTGCCGGCGGGGAAAAGGCGACAGCCCCCGCGGAGGGAAGCGCGCGGCTGTTCGCCGAACTGCCGCCGGGGCAAACCGGCCTGAACTTCGTGCAGCGGATCGCCGTTGAGGACCCGCAGTCGTATCTTTATAATTCAGGGTATGCCTGCGGCGGAGTGGCGGTGGGCGATGTGAATGGGGACGGACGGCCGGATGTGTTCATGGTCAGCGGGCCGGAGGACAATGCGCTGTACCTCAATCAGGGCGAAATGAAGTTCACCAAAGCAGAGGCGGGAGGCGCGGCCCTGGCGGACTCGTGGGTGTGGGGCTGCGGAACCGCCATGGCGGACGTGGACGGCGACGCGGACCTCGACATTTTCGTCTGCAACTACGACGCCGCGAACCGGCTCTGGCTGAATGACGGCAAGGGAAACTTTACCGATGTCTCCGCAGCGGCGGGCCTCGATTTTGCAGGGCCGAGTCACACGCCTTACTTCTATGATCTGGATGGCGATGGCGATCTCGATCTGTATCTGATGACGAACCGCCTCTTTTACCCGAAGGGCCGGCCGGCCGGGGCGGCGTCGGAACTGGGCCCGGACGGCAAACCGCGCGTGCTGACGGAGTACGCGCCCTACTTTCGCGTCGTGCAGCAGGAATCCGCGGGCGGCGAGGAGCCCGGCTCCGGCAAGAAACCACCGCCGTTTCTCCTTGAGTACGGGCACCCGGACCGGCTCTACCGGAACGACGGACCTGACGAAAAAGGAATTCCCCGGTTCAAGGACGTGAGCCGCGGCAGCGGCATTGAGGAAGTGCCCGGTCACGGGCTGTCGGTCCTCGTCCAGGATGTGAATGGCGACGGGCGGCCTGACATTTACGTGGCCAATGACTACACTGACGCGGACTGCCTGTGGATCAATGACGGCGGCTTCCGCTTCCACAATGCCGTCGCCGACTATCTGCCCTATACGGCCTTTTCCTCCATGGGCAGCGATGTTGGTGACTTCAACGGCGACGGGCGGCTCGATTTCATGGTCGCGGACATGGCCGGCACGACGCATTTCAGAGCGAAAACGACGATGGGCGAAATGACTGGTTATCGGCGCTGGGTGCTGGAGAACGCCTGGCCGCGTCAGGCGATGCGGAACATGCTCTACATCAACTCCGGCGCGGGGCGTTTTCAGGAGGCGGCGTTCCAGGCGGGCGTGGCGCGTTCGGACTGGACGTGGGCGGTGAAGTTCGGGGACTTCGATCTCGACGGGCGCACGGATGTTTTTATGACCACCGGGGCTGCACGGAATTTTGGTGACTCGGACATCCTCGTGGACCCGGGGAAAATGGTGGGCCGCACGGAATGGGAATTCTACCGCAATACACCGGAGGGCCGGCAGGAAAACCTCGCGTTCCAAAGTCAGGCCGCACTGCAATTCGCCAATGTTTCGGCCGAGTGGGGCCTCAACAAGAATTCGATGAGCTACGGCGTGGCGACGGGTGACCTCGACGGCGACGGAGACCTCGATTTGATCGCCACAAACCTTACGGATCCGGTCTCGCTCTATCAAAGCAGCGCCGCGGCGAGCGGCGCGCACTGGCTGAAAGTACGGCTCGATGGACGGAAGAACCGCTTTGGCACCGGTGCGGTGATCACGGTGCAACTGGAGGACGGCAGCGTGCTCGTGCGAATGATGGCACCGCAGACAGGATTCATTTCCAGCAGCGAGCCGGTGGCGCATTTTGGCCTCGGAAAGTCGGAACGCGTCGCCGGTCTCACCGTGCAGTGGCCGGGCCGCGACGGCGTGCAGTCGCTGGGGGCACAAAAGGCGAATCAACTCCTGACCCTACGCGAGGCAGACACGCTGAAGTCTCCGGTGAAGCCAGCGGCATCCAGGACAGAACCGCTCTTCACGGAGGCGGATCCCGCGAAAACCGGCCTTGCATTTCAGCACCTCGAAAAGCCGTATGACGACTACCGGCGCGAGTTTCTCCTGCCCGGAAAACTTTCTCAATTCGGCCCCGGTCTCGCGGTGTCGGACGTCAATGGCGATGGCCTCGACGATCTCTTCTGTGGCGGGGCGGCAGGTCAGGGAGGCAGGCTTTTTATTCAACAAACGGATCAACCATTCCGGGCTCTCGAAAACCCGCCATGGATGGCACACGCGGACACCGAGGACATGGGCGCGCTGTTTTTTGATGCCGACCGCGACGGAGACACCGATCTCTACGTCGCCAGCGGCAGCAACGAGTGGGAGCCGGGCGATCTTCACTACGCGGACCATCTCTATTTGAATCATACGAAGCCTGGCGCGGCGGTCGCTTTCGCGGAAGCGCCGGCCGACTCGCTGCCCGATTTGCGCCACTCCGGCTCCTGTGTGTGCGGTGCCGATTTTGACCGCGACGGGGATGTGGACCTTTTTGTCGGTTCACGGTCTGTCCCCGGGCAATATCCACTGACACCTGATTCCGTCCTGCTGCGGAACGACAGCACTTCCGGTGGAGTGAAATTCACTGACGCCACAGATGATCTTTCACCGGGTCTGAAAAAGGCCGGCCTTGTCACCGGCGCATTGTGGTCGGACGCGGATGGTGACGGCTGGACGGATTTGCTGGTAACCTGCGAATGGGGACCTGTCCGCCTCTTTATGAATATGCGCGGCAAGTTCGTTGAGCAGACCGAAGCCGCCGGACTCTCCGCGCGGACCGGATGGTGGAACGGCGTTACCGGCGTTGATGCCGATGGCGACGGCGACATGGACTATGCCGCACTCAATGCCGGGCTGAATACGAAGTACGGCCATCCGACCGCGGAGAAGGCCGCGGTGCTCTACCGGGACGATATGGACGGCAACGGCGTCTTCGATCTTGTGGAGGCTAAGTGCTCCGCAGAAGGCGAGTTGCCGGTGCGCGGGCGCTCCTGCAGCAGCAATGCCATGCCGTTTATTCGCGACAAATTCAAAACCTATCGTGCTTTCGCCACCTCTAATCTTTCGGGGATCTACACGGACGAGAAACTGGGGAAAGCCACGCGGATGGCCGCCACGGAACTGGCCACCGGCATCCTGCTCAACGAATCGAAGCCGGGCGCGCCGAAGTTCACCTGGCAGCCACTGCCCGGAGAGGCGCAGTTTGGCCCCTGCTTCGGAGCCGCAGCCGCTGACTTCACCGGAGACGGGCGCACCGGCCTCGCCCTCGCGCAAAATCTCTCCACCCGCGAGCCGGAGACCGGTCTTTGGCGCGGCGCACTCGGATGCCTGCTCCTGCCGGATGCCAGGGGTGGTTTCGCTGCCGGCGAACATGCCCGCACCGGATTCATCCTGCCCGGTGACGGCAAAGCGCTTGCCGCCTGCGACCTCAACGGCGACGGCTGGCCCGACCTCGCGGCCACGCAAAACAACGGCCCGCTCGCAGTATTTCTTCACTCGCCTTCCACAAAGGGCGTTCCTCTGGTGGTCCGCCTCGCCGGCGCTCCGGGAAATCCCGCCGGCCTCGGCGCGGTCATCCGGTTGATGGCCGGTGAAACGCAACTCGCTGTGCGCGAAATCTACGGCGGCTCCGGCTATCTCACGCAATCGTCTGCCGCCGCAGCCTTCACCATTCCGGCCAAATCCGGGAAGCCGCTCACGGTCGTCACCCGCTGGCCGTCCGGTCGCGAGTCCATCACCAGGGTTCCTGCCAGCGGGAAAGGCCCGCTGCTCTGCAGGGAGCCAGGTTCCTGAACGGCAACTCCGGCCCGCGATTGCGTAGCCGGCTCAGGGACGAAACAGCCGAAAAAAATGTTGACCGGTAATTCCATTCATATATAACCCCGCTTTAATTCGTAAGCATCGCATCTCCTTCCCAATCACTCTGGTAACCCACTGCCTTTATAAATCATGAAATTGCTCACCGCACTCCCACTCATTCTCCTCAGCACAGCCTCCGTCGGCCTTGCCGCCACTGTCGCCCAATTTGATGGCGGCCCCGACACCCCATGGACAGGAAGCCAGATTGGAGCCGCTCCCGGACCCGTTGTCGCCTCGGGATTTGGTCCTGACGGCAGTGACGCACTGCAAGTGACACTGGACGGCGTGAACGGCCAGAACAACACCGTTGGCTTTGATCGCGCAGATGTCGGTGCGCAGAACTTTGTGCCTTTCAGCTTTTCTTTCCGGGCCGGCCCTACCGCTGCGTCCGCCGATGGATTCTCCTTTAGCCTTCTCCCGACAAGCGCTTATGGGACTTCCGGTGCGGCTCCCTTCCTGAGTGAAGACCCCACTGCCGCAGGTGTCCTCGCTTTTGGCTTTGACACATGGGGCAACGGCGCACCGTTCGATGGCCCCAACGGCCCCGGGGGCAATTCAGATTACAATGACATCAGCCTCTTCTGGAATGGCAACCTGATCGCCGCCAATCTCGATCCGCGTGCCTCCGGCCTTACGATCGACGACGACCTCTGGCACAATGCATTCGGCAACTTCAATATGGCGGCCGGCACGGTTAGCCTCACCGTGGATTCGCTCAATATCTTCAACAACGTCGCCGTTCCCGGACTCACTCCCTACGAGTACCGCCTCGGCTTCGGTGGCCGCACGGGTGGTGAGGATCAAAACCTGTATTTCGACAACATCTCGGTTGGAATTCCTGAGCCCGCCACCGCCGGTCTCGCAGGTCTCGGGCTCTGCCTTATGGTCCGCCGCCGCCGCAACTGATATCGGCCCATCGGTCACATAAACATTCTGAACAGCCCGGCCTTCGCGCCGGGCTGTTTTGTTTGACGGCTGAAGCCAGCCGAATCTTTATCGCGGAGCGTCCCGCCAGTGAACCACAGAGTCGCCCTTTTCTGTCCGGCGGACGACTGGTTTCCTCCGCTATTCTCAGGAACGCGGCATCGCGACCTGATCGGGGTCAACCTGTCTTGTCCGGGATACAGCAGTTCCGCCCCCGGCAATCCGCCAGTTGAGCAAGCACTCACCGGTAGATGTCCACGAGGAACAGAACGGCCTCGCCGTCGCCGGTGTTGATGATGGCATGGGCCACGTCGGCACGGTAGCTGGCGGAATCGCCGGTGTGGAGCACCTCGCGGTCGCCGGCGCTTTCGACGCAAACCGTTCCGCGGGAAACGGTCAAAAATTCCCGCGTGCCCTGAAAGTGCGGCGCGCTGCGCAGGGAGCCGCCGCGCTTGAGCCGGATCTCGTAAAACTCCACGTCCTTTTCGAGATTGAGCGGCGAGAGCGTCCGGATGTCGCAGAAGTCGTCGGAATGATAGTGATAGGCGCGGTCGTTGGAGCGGATGACGGTGACGGATGACGAGGCCCCTGGCTCCTCGACAAGTTCGCCAAGGGACATGCCGAATGCCTGAGCGATGCGCAGGGTCACGGCGAGGGTGGGATTGGCCTGCTCGCGTTCGATCTGACTGAGCATGGACCGGCTCACCCCGCTGCCCCCTGCGAGGGTTTCCAATGACCAGCCGCGTTCGGCACGCAGTTGCTTAAGCCGCTGGCCGAGATGGCGGGAGATGCTCTCAGCCGGCTTGTCAGGCGGGGACGGACGTTTGGCGGACATTGATCACGGATGTTGGATGAGGAGCCATAACGTGGCGGACGGCGGTGTGAAGGACGAATTGCAGGTGGCACACGATGCACTCGTGCGCCACTCTAAGCACATGAAACGACTCCTCTTTCTGATTGCCGTTCTGCCGGCAGCCTGCTCGCCTCCCGCGGAAAAGACTTCAGAAATGAACGGTGCCGCAGGTGACACCGCACCGGTCCCCTACGCGATGATAGACTGGAAGGAGGATGTTCATTACCTGAACGGGAAGCCGTTTACCGGGGTAACGGTGCAATATCACAAAAACGGCAGGCTTTCGTCGCGATACCCCATGAAGGATGGCGTTTACCACGGACTGGTGGAGGAATGGCACGGGAACGGGCAGCAGAAGACGAAAACGAACTTTGCTAACGGAAAGCACGAGGGCGACAATTTTTACTGGAATCCGGACGGCACACTTCAGGTTCACAAAGTCTGGAAGGACAACCATCTGGTTTCCGAGACGCCGGGGCCCGTAAAACCCTGAGCCGGCTCAGCCCATGCGCCATTTCCCAAGGCGGTGTCGCAGGGCGCGGAGGGATTGAAACATCGTCCATGCACTGCCCGCTCCGAGG
>JANNVM010000510.1:0-3046 GCA_031414455.1 Verrucomicrobiota bacterium | reverse complement strand
TGCTGGCCTTGTGAGCCACCATGTTCACGAGCACGCCGCGGCGCTCATTGAGGCGCTTGAGCACGCCGCTGATGTACTCTTCCGGTACTTCGATGTAGAGCGTCTCGAACGGCTCCAGGGTGGTGCCGTCTTCACCCTTCTTCGTGATGACATTGGGCCGGCTCACGAGCAGCTCGAAACCCTCGCGGCGCATCTGCTCCACGAGCACCGCGATCTGCATCGCCCCGCGCGCACTGACAGAAAAGATACCGGCGGTGTCGGTGTCGGAGACGAAGATGGAGATGTTCGACTTCATCTCCTTCATGAGACGGTCGCGGATCTGGCGGCTCGTCACATACTTGCCCTCCCGGCCTGCGCCGGGGCTGTCGTTGACGCTGAATTCCATGCTGATCGTCGGCGGATCAATGTCCATGAACGGAATGGCCACGTCGTCCTCCTTCGATGTCAGGGTCTCGCCAATGTCCACATCTTCAAAGCCCGCAATGCCCACGATATTGCCCGCGATGGCTTCCTCCGTCTGGTTCGTTTGCAGCGCCGCATATTCAAAAATGCGCGTGATTTTGGCGCGGACTTTGGAGCCATCCTTGCGCATGAGGAAAACGGTGTCGCCCTTCATGCCTTTGCCACTGAGCACCTTGCCCATGGCCACACGGCCCACGTAATCGTCCCACGCGATATTGGAGGCCAGCATGCGGAAGGGACCGTCCGGATCCACCGCTGGAGCCGGGATGTGATCCCAGATCCCCTGGAGGAGCGGGATCATGTCCACGTTCTCGTCTTCCAGCTTCACCTTAAAATAACCATCGCGCGCGGAGCCATAGAAGGTCGGCGCGTCAAACTGATCTTCCGACGCATCCAGTTCCAGGAGCAACTCCAGCACCTTGTCGTGCATGATTGCGGGCTCACTGTGGGGGCGATCAATCTTGTTGATGACGAGGATGACCTTGAGCCCTTCCTGGAGAGCCTTGCGAAGCACGAAGCGCGTTTGCGCCTGCGGGCCGTCATAAGCGTCCACCACGAGCAGCACGCCGTCCACCATCTTCATGACGCGCTCGACCTCCGCACCGAAGTCGGCGTGTCCCGGAGTGTCCACGATATTGATAATGCGCTCGCCCCAGTGAACGGAGGTGTTCTTCGAGCGAATCGTAATGCCCTTTTCGCGCTCGAGATCCATGCTGTCCATGCTGCGCTCCTGCACGACCTGATTGTCACGGAAAGCGCCGCCGGCACGCAGCAGTTTGTCCACCAGCGTGGTCTTGCCGTGGTCAACGTGGGCGATGATAGCGATATTGCGGATGCGGGAATTCATGTGGGAATGGATGAGGCTGAAGTCTGAAGGATAGAAAAACGATACGGGATTCGCGAAGAGCGGGAATCCGCGCCGGGCAGAAGGATTAGGCCTAAACGAAGCCAAAGCCGGGCGGGAAGGGAGGGGATCATGGCACCTTTCTTCGGGAGCGCAAACGCCTCTTTCATCTTTGAAGCCTCCGCAGCCTTCCATTGATGCTGCTCTGAGACGACGGAGTGCGCGGGAGCCCGATTCCTCAAGGCACGGAAACCCTGAGACGCACGAAAGTCCTTCCTTCACCGAAGTCCTTGATCGTTACGATGACCCGTTCCGTCGTTCCCAAATCCGCCACGGTCTCACTCATTTCGCTGCTGACCCACGAGTCGCTCTGGAGCGATTGACTGCGTTCCACAACGAATGTCAGCCCGGCAGCCACGGCAACTTTCGCTCGGATGTAAGTGAAAGTCACACTCTCGCCGGAAAGGATTGCTACTGGTGATGGTCCTGCTTGTAGCGGATGCTGCCCGGTTGCGAATTCCAACAGATTAGCAAGCGAGTCGCGGTCCGGGTCCGCATCGTTCGCAGCATTGCCGGCGTCGGCGATGCTGCCAAAGTAAGTCTGTCTCCACGATTCCAGCGCGTTAAGCGTTCCGGTGCCCCTAATGCTGAAATTGAAGGGGTTCTCGCCGGGAGAATTGTTCGTTAGGCTCAGCGTCGCGTTCCGCAATCCGGACCCACCGGGATCGAATTTGACCTGGAAGGTGGCGTTGCCGCCGGGTGCGACGGGAGAGACGGGTTGGGCGGTTACAGAGAAGTCCGCGGACTGCGCACCCCCAACGATCACTGTGCCCATCGTGAGAAATCCGGTGCCGCTGTTCCCAATCACAAAAGTCCGGACCACGGAGCCCCCCGTCACGGCAGTACTCCCGAAGTCTGAATGGTCGTTCGCGGAAGGCGTGCTGTCGCCATCGGCAATATTGATGCCGTTGCCATTAACGGCAATATTGGGCGGGAGGTTCAGTGTTTTCGTCTGCTCGATGTAACTCGAACTGCCGAAGAGCCCGCTGCTCGTCCGGCCACGGGCCCGCACAGTCCCGGAGGACAGGGTCAATCCGGCTCGCTGCCAATTACCGCTCGTGCCCACCCTGGATCCAGCACCCAGCGGCACCCATGTCAGTTTACTGTTGTCGCGGAACTCGAACATCATATGTTCCAATTCCGATCCAGCGCCGCTGCGGGTCCACAGGAGTTGAGTTGCATCCAATACTGAAATGCTTTGAATGGTTTCGTCGTTGTGAATTTCTCCGAAGCGGGTGCGCGGCAGTGGAACCGCGGAACCGCCGGACCGCAGAGAGCCAAACTTTCCGCCCAGCAACCATGTTCCGTCCGCCTTGAGGGCTATGCTGTGAACGTCGCCGTCCGCTGCGGGATCAAAACCAGAGACCGGTGTTCCATTCGGCTCGAGGAGCGCGATCCGGCTGCGGGGCACGACTGGACCGACGCCATGAGGCCGCAGGGCGCTGAATGCTCCGCCCAGCAGAATCCTTCCATCCACTTGCACCGCAAAGCACATCACCGGGCCATCAGTGCCAGGATCGAAGGCATCGTCCAGAGTCCCGTCTCTATTCAACCGCGCTGCGAAGTTGCGAGACGTGGGAGAGACCTGGCCGTTCGGCTGAAGCGCAGTGAACCGGCCACATAGCAGCACTTTACCGTCCGCTTGCAGGGCCATCCCGAAAACCTCCCGATCCGCATGGG
>JANNVM010000509.1:0-3503 GCA_031414455.1 Verrucomicrobiota bacterium | reverse complement strand
ATGATCGTCTGGGGCGGAGGTGTTGGCACCACTCCATACATTACCAACACGGGCGGACGCTACAATCCCACGGCTGACAGTTGGACGACGCTGAGCACCACAGGTGCGCCCGCGGCGCGTAAACTGCTCCCGGCGGAGTGGACGGGCACCGAAATGATCGTCTGGGGCGGCTCCTGGAGCAGCGTCGGGATGAACACGGGCGGTCGCTACGATCCGGCGGGGAACAGTTGGACAGCGGTGAGTACCACGAGTGCGCCCTCCGAACGCAACAGCCACACGGCGGTGTGGACCGGCAGCGAGATGATCGTCTGGGGCGGAGGGAGCAGCAGCACCCCCTCTTTGAGCACTGGCGGGAGCTACACTCCGGATTGCGGAGTCTTTCGCGTTACCGGCCTCGTCCTCGACGGCGGAAACCTTATCCTCAGTTTCCCCACCGTGACCGGCCGCAACTATACACTCTGGCGTTCGGACGCTCTTGCTGGCGGCACATGGACACCTTCCGGCCTGCCTTCCATCCCTGGCGACGGCACCGACAAATTTTTTTCTGTTGGGGCCCCGGTCGCCGGGATTCCGAAGCGCTTCTACCGGGTCCAGGCCGGACCGTAACTTAATGCGTGGAACTCAATATCCGGTGGGGAGCGGCTGCGCCGCAGTCTGGCTGCGCCCGGCGGAGCCATCCTGGAAAATCCTGCAATTTCTTCTGTAATCCCCCGCCGCCGATTCCTCTTAACACCTTGACGCGGTTTCGGGGTCTGTCCCGTTCGGGCCCGGGAATGCGCGACATCAACTAACACCCACAAAACGAATCCATACCACCATCATGAAGACGTCACTCCTCACTCCGTCACTCGTTGTGGCCGCTCTGGCGGTCGGATCAATGCATTCGGCTCGCGCGGAGGCACCGCCCGCAATTCAACTTCAAGCGGGCGGCCCGGCCTGTGTGGCGGGGGAAATCCTCGTCCAGTTCAAGGCGGGCGTCACCGATGCTCAGGTGGCTGATGCCTTTCGCCGGGGCGGACTGGCGCTCAAGAAGCACATCCACACGCCCGCGATGCAGGATGCCGGTCTGATCGGCCTCACGCAGGCGGCAACGAATCTTCCCATCCAGGCTGCGATCAACGCAGTGAGCCATCTTCCCGGAGTGGACTTTGCGGAGCCCAACTGGATTGCCAGCAGCCAGGCTGAATCCAACGATCCGTCCTATCTCGATGGCTCCCTGTGGGGGATGTTCAGCGATGATCAGCCGTTTGCCATCGGACCTGCGGCCACCACCAACCTGTTCGGGTCGCAGGCGGAGAAGGTGTGGGCGGCGGGATTCACGGGATCCAAGGACGTGTTTGTCGGGATCATGGATTCAGGCATCCAGTTCGATCATCCGGATCTCGCGGCGAACATGTGGACCAATCCCGGCGAAATCCCGGGGAACGGAATCGATGATGATGGGAACGGATACCCGGACGACGTCCACGGCTGGAACGCCATTGGCGATAATGGGAATACCTATGCCCCTGGAATTGACCCGCAGGGCGTCCCCTACGAAAACTACCACGGCACGCATGTTTCCGGGACCGTGGGTGCGGCGGGTGGCAACGGGATTGGAGTCGCCGGCATGAACTGGAATGTCAGCCTGATTTCCGGAAAGTTCATCGGGCAAACCGGCTTCGGATCCTATGCCGATGCGATTCAGGCCATCGACTACATGACGGCTTTGAAGACCAGGAAAGGTCTCAATATTGTGGCGCTCAACAATTCATGGGGCGGCGGAGGTTTCAGTCAGTTGCTGCTCGACGCCATTACGCGCGCTGCCCAGGCTAATATCCTGGTCGTTGCCTCGGCCGGAAATGACTCAACTGACGCCGATGTGAGCCCACACTATCCGGCCTGCAACAGCACCTTTGCGGCGCTGGGATTTGATTCGGTAATTTCAGTCGCCTCCATTAACAGCATCGGGAACAAACGGATCACCTCGAATTGGGGCGCAACCAGCGTGGACCTTGGCGCGCCGGGTGAAGCGGTCCTCTCAACAGTTCCGACAAACAGCTACGCCCTTCAAAACGGCACTTCGATGGCCACGCCGCACGTCAGCGGCGCGGTCGCGCTCTATGCTACAACGCATCCCGGAGCCACGGCGGCACAGATCCGGGCTGATCTGTTCACTACCGCCGTTCCAACGCAGTCACTCAACGGGATAACGGTTACTGGAGGCCGACTGGACGCCGCCGCGCTCATGAGCATCGCCCCGACCACGCTGGCCGCGCCCGCCGCTCCGGCCAGCGTTCAGGCGGTCGTGATTTCCGGCGGACGGATTGATTTGAACTGGAACGATCTGTCGGGCGATGAGTGGGGATTTGCGATCGAGCGTGCCGCTGCCGGCCAGGCGTTTGCCCTGGTGGATACGGTGGGAGCAAACACGGCAGCCTATTCTGACCGGACCGCCCGCCCCGGGAATACCTATTATTATCAGGTGAAAGCCTACAACCCGAGCGGAAGTTCGGCGTATTCCAGCGCCAACGGCGGATCTCCCGTGTCCACCCCTGTGGTGACCCTTCCGGCGGCACCCACAACTTTGAAGGCGACGGCACCTGCAGGAGGCGGGATCAACCTGATCTGGGCCGACAAATCCAACAACGAGGAAGTATTCCAGGTGGAACGGCAGACCGGCAGCGCTGCCTGGCAGGTGCTGGCGAATTTGTCAGCGAACACGACGGCATACAAGGATGCCTCCACGGTGAAGCTAACGACCTATTCCTACCGGCTCCGGGCCTACAATGCCGCAGGGTTCTCTGCCTACTCAAACCAGGTTTCCGCGAAAGCGAAATAACTGATCTCCCGTTCGGGACTTGAAAATCGCGACATCTCACCATAACCAAACCAGAACTCACCCCATGAAAAAGCCACTCCTCACCTGGATTCTCCCCACCGCGCTGGGCGTGCTCGGAAGCGGCGCCGTCCTGGCGCAGGCCGGACAAACCGTTGATCGTCCGGCGCAAAATGCCCCGGTAAAATACAGCAACGTGCGGGTCCATGTCACGGGCCAGAGTGACCTTCTCCCGTTGGCGGAGGCCGGTCTGTCCCTCGACAGCATTGACTACCAGGGCAACTACTTCGACGCCGTCCTGAACGATAATGAAGTGTCGATTCTGAGGCGTTCAGGGCAGCGCTACAACGTGCTCGTTGACGACATGGAAGCGGCCTACCGGAGGCAGCCCAAAATGAGTGCCGCAGAGTTAAACACCCTGGAGGCGCAGATGAGTGCTCTCTACGCGACACCCGCGAATTTTCACCTGGGCAGCATGGGCGGCTTCCTCACGCTGGACGAGGTGGGCACCGAACTCAACGCCATGCGCGCAGCTTATCCGAACCTCATCACCGTCCGCCAGCCGATCGGCACTTCGGTTGAGGGTCGCGAGATCTGGTCGGTAAAAATCTCAGACAATCCGGACGCGGATGAAACTGAAACGGAGGTTCTCTATACCGCGCTCCATCACGCGCGGGAGCCGCAA
>JANNVM010000508.1:0-13829 GCA_031414455.1 Verrucomicrobiota bacterium | reverse complement strand
GAGTTCGGCTTCCAAATCGCCCTCCGCAAAGTCCTCGCCAAAAGCCAGCCGGCTGAGGCAGCGGGGGCAGAAGCCTTCCAGAGCTTCGCCTCGCAGAGGTTGCCCGCATTCAAGACAGCGGGCTTCGTTGGTGGTGTTTAGAGTCGCGGCCATAAGTTGATTCCATTAGGGATTTGGGGACCCCGGAGACAAATGTTACAAAATTTCGCACTGGCGGCTTCGTTGGCTTTGCGAATCTTCCGAAAGAGCTGCTGTTTCGTCGCTGATTTCAGCAGATGGCCGGAGGGTGGAGCGGAGAGTCACAAGTGTTCCACGCTGGAAAAGTAGTCGAGGACTTTATTACGCCGACGGCTCGCAGCGGACTAAAGTCCTCGACTACTTTTCTGCCGGCCAGCCCTACGCCTGTTCGGCGAGGATGGCGGCAAGGTGCCGGATTTCGCCGTCAATATCTGAGGGATTGGCGACGGTGTGGGCCACTTCCGCGCGGATGATTTCGCGGAAGCGCAGGCGCAGGCGGTGAAGGGCGAGCCGCAGCGCGCCCGGTGTCAGGCCGAGCGACTCCGCGAGCGCCGCCTGGCCTTCCTCACTTTTGTCGCCCAGCAGAAGCGCCCGGAGGCGGTCGAATCCCGCGGCTTTGCCCGCGGCTTCCTGTTCCGCGCGCAGCCGGGTTATGGCGCGCTCGAGGACCGTGACCGCCCAGCGGCGGTCGAAACTGGCGTCGGGCGACGCGGCATCCGCCGGCTCGAGTGCCTGGCGTTGTTCGGGGGACAGTTCCTCCCATGAGAGGGTGATCGAACGGCCGCCGCGTTTGAGCGCCGTGGATCGTTCGCGTTCCGCACTGAGGAAGTTCCGCAGCGTGCCGAGCAGGAACGAACGGAAGCGCCCGCGTTCCCTGTCGGCGGCGCTGATGACGTTGTGCTGCAGCAACCATGCGAAGAACCCCTGAGTCAGGTCCTGGGCCTCCGCGCAGGCGTTCCCGTTGCGCCGAAGATAGGCATAAACCGGCATCCAGTAGCTGCCGCACAACGCCTCCAGCGCTTCCCCCGCCAGGGCGGTTTCCTGCCCGCCGGCTGCCACCACCATGCTCCAGTGCGTCGTGGTGAACCATGCCTCCGTCGGCTTGATAGCGCCGGCAGCCTCCGGTGGCAGTGTCTGCTGGTGGGGATCGTTCACGCGCCAACCATAGGGACTCTCCGCTGGAACGGCCAGCCGATAGTTGCCCATCGTTGCCGGGGTGGTTCGGTTACACGCGGCGAATGCATGGCTGTATGAAGAAATGTCGCCAGGCGATGGCGTTCCGGACGTTAACCAGGCCAATACCCGCATCGAATTCATCTCGAAGGGAGCACAGGCCACGCCGTTCCGGGCGGGGATCACGCTGGAGTGAATTCGGACCGCGCCGTTGCACTCGTCACCAGCCATCGAGCCGTATCCGCCGGAGCGAAGGGGCAACTTCGCGTCGCCGCGTGGATGGCATGACGGAGAGCTTGCCTCAGGGGAAAGCAGGATTATCCTCACAGCCATGTCAGCCCTTCGTCAGCCCTGCGATTTTATTTCCGCGGATAATTATCTGGTGCGGGAGCGGCTCGCGGAAACCAGGAGTGAATACGTCAACGGTCACGTCTATGCGATGGCCGGGGCGCGCGTGGGGCATCAGCGGATTGCGGGAAACATCTATCGCCGCCTGGGCAACCAACTTCAATCCCGCCCCTGCGAAGCCTTCGCCTCCGAAATGAAGGTCCGCATAGACAAGGCCAACGCGTTTCATTACCCGGATGTCTCGGGCCTCTGCAGTCCCATCATCTGGCACGACAAGGTGCAGGACGCTTACTGCAACCCGGCTGTCATTTTCGAAGTCCTCAGCCCCTCCACCGAAGCCTATGACCGCGGCGAAAAGTTTCACCGCTACCGGCTGCTGGATTCAGTCCTGGAATTCGTGCTCGTGCGATCCGACCGCGTGGAGGTGGAAGTCTTCACCCGCTTTACGACCCAGGAGTGGAAGTCCGTGCTCTACAACGAACTCTCCGACACCATCACCCTGCGTTCGCTGGGATGCACGCTGTCACTCGCGGAAGTCTATGAACGCGTGGAGTTCGGGGAATGAATCGGCGGCAGCTATCGCCAGGGAGTGAACCATTCAGCCCAGGCAAAAAAAACCGCGGCAGCGCCTTTGCACTGCCGCGGTGAGAAGAGATTCCCCGTTGTTATTGCGCCGAGGTCCAGGAACCCACGTTGTCCTTCCATATCGCCTTGTCACGGTCTTTACCCGCAGAGAAGACGATCGCGCTCTTGTGCAGTTCCGTGACGCCGCTGGCCATCTCATCACTGTTGGGATTGTCGATCTTTCCATTGAGGTCGAGATCAAGGTGAACGTCATAGTAATTGCCCCAGGGATCGACCAGTTCAGCCGTCTCAGCATCGCGGATCATTCCATTAACACGTTTCTGTCCTTCCGTTTTGGCGTCTTTGATGTCGCCCAGAAAGTCAAGACTCTTGCTGTTCTGCGTGATATCCATGCCTTTAAGGATCATGATCAGTCCCTCGTTGGAGGTGGTGTCTGACTGACAGTCAGTGCCCTTGGTGGCGGATGTCGGCTGCGGCAGGTAGTCATACTCGGTGTGGTACTGATCTATGGCATTATACACCGCCATACAGGTAGATTGGGCGTCGGCTTTTTTGGCCTTCTCGATAACGAATCCGTAAGCGCCAAAAGCTCCCGTGACGAGCAGGGCGATGATGGCGATAACGACGAGGAGTTCGATGAGGGTGAAACCCCGGCCACCGGCCGGACGGGAGAGGAGGGATCGTTTCATGGGATGAGGCAGATTAGGGGTTGGATATGGGGAATTTCCCCTGATGGTAGCGGAAATTACCGGACCAGCCGGATTTAAGCAATGAATTTATTATGTAAATACAGGGTCGGGCATTTCCTGATGCCCCTACCCGCCAATACGGGAGGTCAGCAATGAGCCTCAAAGCACTGAAAACACGGGTCGTGGAATGGTTCACCCAACCGGGGGGCCGGGCTGCGGACAAGTCTGAACTCGCGCGGGCGCTCAAGATTCCGCTCGAAGCAAAGGGGGACCTGAAGGCTGCGCTGCGGGAACTTCTCGCCGCCGGAAAACTCGTGGAAGGGCGCGGGGGACGCATTCGGCTGCCCGGTGCCAAGCCCGTGACAAAGCCGCCGGGCAGGGCCGGTGCGCCGCGGGAACCGGAACTCACGGGACGCCTCCTCGCCCGGGCCGGCGGGCTGTTTTTCATTCCCGACCCGCTTGAGCCCGCCAACGCTGCCGTATGCGGTTCTCTGAGTATCACGAAGGAAACCAAGCTCCCGGTGGACCAGGAACGAACGGCCACCGCATTGCCCGGTGATTCAGTGACGGCACGGATCGCGGTCGCGGCTCCTGGACAGGGCGGCGGGCGGGAACGGCGCCGCTCTCCCTTTACCATACGGGTCACGTCCATCACCGATCGCCGTCACGCCACTCTCCCCGGCACGCTGCACATCAAGGGCCCGCACGCGTGGGTGGAGGCCGACGATCTATTCCTGCCAGGCGTGGATGTAAAAACCGGCGGACGCATCGCCGCAAAACATGGCGACAAGGTCGTGGTCGCCATTGATGACTGGACGCCGCGCGGCCGGCGCCTCCCGGGTCACATCGTGAAGCGGCTGGGCGTCACCGGTGATCCCGGCGTGGATGTGCTCGGCATCATCGCCAAACACGGGCTGGCGCAGGAATTTCCCCGCGAGGTGCTCCGGGAGGCGGAAGCTTTTTCTGACAAGATCCCCGCCGCCGAGATCGCCCAGCGCGAAGACTGGCGGGGCCGGCATGTGATCACCATTGATCCTTTCGACGCCAAGGATTTCGACGACGCCATCTGCGTCACGGAACTCCCTCACGGCACATGGGAACTCGCCGTTCACATCGCCGATGTGTCGCACTACGTCCGCCCCGGCACCGCGCTCGACCCCGAGGCCCTGCGCCGCGGCAACAGCACTTATCTCGTGGACCGGGTCATCCCCATGCTGCCGGAGCATCTCTCCAACGGACTCTGCAGCCTGCGCCCCGGCGAGGATAAACTCACCCGCGCCGCCATCCTGACATTTAATTCAAAAGGCCGCCGGACCGGCCAGCGGTTTGTGAATGCGGTGATCCACAGCAAGCGGCGCTACACTTATGAGGAAGCAATGGCCTCAATGAAAGTCCCGCCCGGCCACGATCCCGACGCCATGCTGCTCCACCGCGCGTGGAAGCTGGCGTCACTCCTGCGCCAGCGCCGGTTTTCCAACGGCTCGCTCGATATGCAGTTCAGTGAGGTGAAGTGCATCCTCGACGCCGCCGGGCATCCCGTCAGGTTCGCGAATATCGTCTATGACGAAAGCCACCAGCTCATTGAGGAATTTATGCTCTCCGCGAACGAAGCGGTGGCCGAAGCCATTCTCGGCAGCGGACGGCCCGGGATTTACCGCATCCACGAAGACCCGGATCCCGCGAAGCTCGACGAACTTCGCGGACTCTACATCGCCAGCGGCTTTCCCTGCGGTGACTTGAAAGTGAAGGGGGAGATTCAAAAAGTGCTCAACGCGTTCGCCGGCAAACCCGAGGAGCACGTTCTGAAAGTCGCCCTGCTCAAAAGCCTCAAGCGCGCCGCCTACAGCCCCGACAGCATCGGGCACTTCGGTCTTTCGCTGCAGCACTACACGCACTTCACCAGCCCCATCCGCCGCTACGCCGACCTCATCGTGCATCGCGTGCTGGGAAATATTTCGCATGCCGCCGGCAGCCGCACCGCAACACCGACACCGGCCTACGCGGCCATGCAGGAGACCGCCACCCACCTTTCCTCCACCGAACGCACCAGCGCCGACGCCGAAATGGACAGCCGCCGCATGAAGGAACTCGAATACTTCACCCGTCAGACCACAGCGAAAAAGCCTGACGTTTTCAAAGTCCTTGTCAGCCGGGTCCTTCCCATCGGGCTCTTTGTCGAAGTCGTGGACATCCAGACCCGCGGCATCATCCGCGCCGGCGACCCTGCCTATGCAGACAGCCGCTTCGACGCAGCAAAGGGCTGTCTCGTGTCCCGCGTCACCGGCAGGAAAACCGTCCGCCCCGGCGACATCCTCAACGCCGTCCCCACGGGCATCGAACGCGAACGCGGCACCGTCGTTTTCCGCGTCGCCAATTCCTGAATTGCCGCGCGCCTAACGTGACGCCTTTGCCCGCCGCGTGACCTGCTTCCAGAGAAACTCGAGGTGGGGCACCAGCATGGCGAAGGTCTCGGCGGCGTTGACGCCGAGAGAGCCGCGTTCGGCGTCGCGCATCATTTCGTCAGCGGCGTAAAGGGTGGCCAGCAGTGGCTGGTCCACGGGATGCACGTCGAGGAAGTGCGTGCGGGCATTGATGATTTCATCCTGCGGCATCCATGCCGCGAGATTCACGGGAGCCTTGGTGGCGGAGAAGACGACGAGACGGGTGGACGCGGGTTCCTGTGAGGGCGCGGTGAAATCGTCTCCGAATTTACTGCGGGCGAAATGCACCAGCGACGACCAGTAGGTGCGGTCTTCATAGGGCTCGCTCCCGAACATCGTTTCCCCGTCGGGTCCAATCCACGCGCCGGCGCTTTGCCCGGGGGATCCTGGCAGGGGATAGTCCTTCCACCGCACCACCGCCAGCCGGCGGCCGGCGGATTTGAGGAGATGAAAGAGCCGCTCCTGGTCCACGGCAAGCCAGGGCGCCGTGAGAAAATGGGCGCGAAGCTGCTGAAACCGCCGCGCGAGGACCGCTGCGCTGGAAGGCGACTCGACGACGGTGGCGGTGGAGCGCGCCGGGGCCGGCAGCACCGGTTCAGGCGAAACAGGATCGGAGAGGACCGCGCCGGACTTGGCCGAAAGTGTATGGAACCCGGTGACGAACGGAGGCGGGGTGCCGGCCGGTGCGTCCGGCGGCAAAGGTGTCAGGAGCCGCTGGAGCGTTTCGCGCAACCTGGCAAAAGCAGGATCGCCGTCCGGAACGGGGGCAATTTCAGGTGCCGGTGGCGGCTCGGCGGGCGGCGGCCGGAAGACGGGCGCATCCTTGACCGTAAGCGGCACGGAAGGCACCTCCGGCATGTCAGGGATTTGCAGAAACGGCGGTGGTGCGGGTGTGGCCGCAGCCGCCGTGTGGGCCGCGGCACTGCGCTCGAATTCCTCCCAAACCTGCGCGGCATAACGCAGCAGGGCACGCGGCGAAACAAGGCGCCCGGCTTCCTGGGAAAAATACGCTGACAAATTCAGCCGGTTGAGGAAGGCCGTCGTCACCACGGAGCTAAGCCCCGCGTGAGCGAGCCGTGTGCGGACGAGTTGCGCCGCCTCTTCGCGGCTCATCGTGCCGAGCGTAATCTGATTCCCCGTGAGGCGGTCTTCAATGGCGCTTGGCAGGGATTTCAAAAATGTCTGCTGCCAGAGATCCTGATTCACACTGAGCACCTGCACCGCACGCGACAACAGCCGGCGGAGTTCGGCAATAAAACCAGCGATGCGCTGCACCGGTGCGCGCTGTTCGTGGAAGAGATCCAGATCATCGAAAACGAGCACCAGCGGCCTGACGCCGGCGGCGATGCGGCAGAATTCCACCACCCGTTCGCGCGCCCCGGCCTCGCCGGTCGCACCGGCGGAGACGACGTTCATGCCGCCGTGGGAAAGTGACGGCCCACTCGGCTGGAGTACACTCCATCGCAGCGATTCCCAGCGCACCGTCTCTCCATCCGCGCGGCCCTGGGCATAAGCACACAGCACGCGGAGCCAGTGCGCCGAGGCCTCCGCCGGAAGTCCCGCGACGAGCCCGGTGGCCTGCGAGGCAAACGGCAGCAGCCGCTCGAAGTGCTCGCCAAACCAGCGCGCAACCGGTTGTGAGGGATTGGAAAAGTCGAACAGCTCGACGAACCGCTGCTCCAGCGCGGCGAGCGCTTCCTGCGGATGCGCACACGGCACCTGCTTCTCCACAATCATCCGCTGGTTGACGATGGCAAACACCCGCCGTGCCACAAGATCGAGAAGTGTCAGGTCACCGGCCCGGCCTTTGTGAAACGTCTCCAACACTTCCCACAGCAACGCCGACCAAAGTACCTCGCGCTCCCGGTCAAATGGCACCTGAACGACGAAAGCCCGGTCGCCCAGTTCCCCGGCCAGCCGCGCCAGCAGATGCGACTTCCCGAATCCCGCCCGCGGTGCCCGGAGCAAAACCACTGTCCCGCCCCCGTCGTCGGCCGCACCCGACTGAGTCCGCTGACCCGCCACTTCCACCAGACGCCTCAAATCATTGAGCGCCACCGTGTGGAGCGGTGAGGGCCCGTGATCGGGCGGCAAACCGTCAGGATAAATGTCAGCAGCAAACGGATTGCCGGTCATGAAGTTCAAGGGGATTGAGTTGAGGAGGTCGCGAAACGATAATGACCGCAACCCGTTTGCCAAGACATTTTTACAGTAATTGCAATAAATCGCAAATTTGCTGCTTTTGCCTGATAAAGACGGTTCTCCCGGTATCTCTACTCCGCGGAGTGATCATTTTGACCACGGTTTCCGTAATTTCCCCGCTATTGCGTTCTGAAAATTTTTCGGTAACACCCGAAATCTGCTCTCTGAGCAGTCGTATCCCGTTTCCCCAACCGACCCACCCCCCATGGATTCCCTTAAAGACCTGTTTTCCCAGCCCTTCGTCTGGGGCCTTGCCCTCGGCCTGCTGTTTTTTGTGCTCTCATTCTGGGGGCATTTTAAAACAAAACGCGAATATCGCCGCTACCGCCGCCACTTGAGCGACAAACTGGAACTCGAAGCCCGCCAGTATGAAGTCATCCGGAAGGAAAAAGAGACGCTGGCCAAAGAAAACGAGAACCTGCGCCTCCGCATCGGGCAGTTGAATGAAAAACCGGAGCAAAAGGTGATGCGGGATCTCGAGATCTTCGCCCGCGCCGAAAAGCGCATGATGGTTCAGGCCCCCGGATTCGCCGGTGCCTGGGAAAACGCGAAGTCGGCCTCCGCGGAGGAAATCAGCGCCGAAGACCAGGGCCGCAGCCTGCCCAAACGATTGTTCTCCCGCCTGTTTGGATCTGGAAGTTCCCGCGAACTGCTTCCCGCAGAGGCCGCGTCCTTCAGTCAGCCCGACGGCACCCCGCCGGCGGCCTCCGCGACTCCCGCCACGGAGACCGCGGCGGCGACCGTGACGGCGGAGAAGACGGCCTGAGAGGCTCTCATTGCTCCGCCGGTGACGACGATGCGCCGAAGCCGTATGAACCCTGAGCGCTACGGGCAGATCATGCAGAGGAATGCCCGCCGGGAATCGAGGCAGCCGAACTTCGAGAGACCTTGCACACCCTGGCAAGATGGTTGCGGGAGATGCCGCAGGCGGCGGTGACTTCATCCAGTTGAAAGGCCGCGCCTTTCACTGCGGCCTACGCGAGGACGCGGAGAGATGTCTCCCTGGCCCTCGAATCCGCCACTCCCAGTGGGTCACTGCGCTGTGCAAAAATCCGCCGTGGAGGATACGCAGGCGCGCGGCTTTTAAGATTGCATCGAATACGCAGTCCGCACTACCCGTCGCAGGAGCCGTCCCGTAACGAATCAATTCCGGGCCGTTTCGCACCCCAAACAAAACACAATCAAACTCATGAAAAAGCTCATCGTATTCATCGCTGCCCTCTGCATCGCCCTGCCGGCTGCGGCAGCTCCAAAGAAAGACGACAAAAAGGACGACAAAAAGGCAGCCAAAGAAGTGCCTCCGCAGATGTGGAGCGTCGTGGTGGAAGGCGCGACCGGTGACACCGCGGCCGTGGAAGTGAAGGGATTCCTCGCCAAAATGAAAGACGTCAAGGTCGAGTCCTGCGAGATCAAAGAGAAGAACGTCGAGGCCGTCATCAGTTCCAAAATGAAAATCAGCCGCTCTGATGTTAACAAGGCCCTCAAGGAGAAGAAGGAACTCAAGGTAAAGGAGTTCAAAATTAAGCGCCCGGACAAAGACGCCGACAAAAAGGACTCGGCTAAGAAGGAGGAGCCAAAGAAGGAGGAAACCGACAAGAAACCGGACGCCAAAGCCGGCGACAAGAAGGCGGACGCCGACAAGGACAAGGAGATGACGGAAGAAAAGAAAGCTGAGCCCGCGAAGGAAGAGCCGAAAACGGAAGAGCCGAAGAAGGACGAGTAGTTTCCGGCGGCGGCCGGTGCCGCGCCATGATTAACCCGCAGCCCCTCCGGTGAAAAACCGGAGGGGCATTTTTGTGCCGCCGGCGGCCCGCCGTCTGCATTGCATTCACCAGGAGGCAGCCTAGTCTCGCCGCAAAATTCCATGTCCCCCCGGCTTCCGCGTTTCCTTTTTTGCCTGTTCCTCGTGCTCGGGACCACCGTGTCGTGTGATAAACTGAAGCAGAAGGAAGCCGCCGCTCCGATGCCCGGCGCGGTCCCGGAAATCGTGGACGAACCCGCCGAAGCCGCACCCGCCCCGCTGCCCGCCCCGCTCGATCCCGCGGTACCGGCACTCTCAGTGAACAAGTCCGCTCAGGTCGCCGTTCTCGGCTATCACGAATTCGTGAAGGGCAAGGCCGGCAATCAGATGCAGCTCAACATTGACCGATTCCGCGACCAGATGCAGGCGCTCAAGGACGCGAAGGTGTCCGTGATTCCCCTCAAGGACTTCCTCGCATGGCGTCGCGGCGAGAAGGACATTCCGGATCCTGCGGTGGTGATCACCATGGATGACGGCTGGAAAAGTGTTTACAACCTGGCCCTGCCGGTGCTGAAGGAATTCGGCTATCCATTCACCGTCTTTCTCTACAAGCGGTTCGTGAATGGCGGCAGCAAGTCCATGAGCACCTCCGAGATCAAGGAACTCATGGCCGCAGGTGGCGAGATCGGCAGCCACAGCGTCAGCCACCCCTACAAGGCGAAAATAGACAGCATGTTCCGCAAAGCCCCCGCCGACGGCGAGGCCTTTCTCCGCATGGAGATGAAGGACTCGCGGCAGTTCTTCGAGGATCTGCTTGCGGTGAAGGTCACGACCTATGCCTACCCCGGCGGTTATCACAGCGAGCGCGAGCAGGAGATTGGCCGGGAAGCGGGCTACGAAGCGATGTTCACCGTCAATCCTGCCAAAGTCACATGGGATACGCCGTCTGCGGCCATTCCCCGCTACATCGTGATCGGCACCGATCTGAAGGATGCCAATTTCAAACGCGCCATCAGCAGCCGCGGGACCGCCGAGGGCGAGTTGGTTAAGCAACTCCTTGGCGGTGACGGCGAACCACTCGTCACCACGGCGCCTCTCCCCAATGCGCAAATTGCAACCCGCCGCCCGCGCATCGAAGTGGATGTCAGCAAACTCGAAGGCATTGATCCCGCCACCATCGAAATGAAAATCGCCGGCATCGGTAAAGTCCCTGCGGAGTTTGACGCCGTGGAGAAGAAGATCACCTGGCTCGTCAGCGAGACTCTGCGCGGCAGCGAGTGTCAGGTATTTGTCACCTTCAAACGCAAAGCCGAGCCCAAGCCCGATCTCGTCTCGTGGCGTTTCTCCATTGATCTCATCGCCCACTACCTGCCCGACGAGCCCGAGAAGCTGGAGAAAGCCACCGTCGTCGAGGAAGCCGTCCTCACTCAGCCTGATGTGCCCGCGCCCGCCCCAACTCCTGCACCCGGGTCGCCCCACCAATAATCCCCGTCCACTCCCCTGCCCTTCTCCGCCTGCATGCCCACTCGCATTACCTCTTCTTCGCTCGCCGTCGGCATCGACATGGGCGGCACCACTGTAAAATATGGCGTCGTCCGCGGCCATGAAATCATCGAAGAACTCGAGCCGCTGCCGACACCCGCATTCAAAGGCCCGAAGGCGCTGCTCAAGGAACTCTGCGTCCGTATCCAGGAGCTGCGTCAGAAACACAAAGGCATCGCCGCCGTCGGCATGGGAGTGCCGGGATTCGCTGACGTCACCCGTGGCTATGTTCACGAACTGACCAACGTTCCCGGCTGGCAGCGCGTGCATGTTTCCCGATTGCTCGCGGCCGGCACCGGCTTGCCTTCGTTTGTCGAAAATGACGCCAACGCGATGTGTTATGCCGAATTCCTGCACGGAGCCGGCAAGGGCGCGACCAACATGGTCGCCGTGACGCTGGGCACCGGCGTCGGCGGCGGACTCGTGCTCAACGGCGGGCTCTATCGCGGCTCCACGTTCGGCGCGGGCGAGATTGGTCAGATGGGAATTGATTACCAGGGCCGGCATGGCGAGCACGGCAATATCGGGGCGCTGGAGAAATACGTCGGGAACCGCGAGGTCACCGCCCGCGCCCGGGACCTTTATGCCAGGGCCCGCTGCCGCGTCGCCGCCGAAGACTGCGAACCCCGCGCCCTGTCCGCCGCCGCCCGCCGCGGAGATCCCATCGCACTCAAGGTCTGGGATGAATTCACCACTCATCTCGCCGCCGGACTCTGCTCAGTCGTGTGGCTGCTCAATCCCGACCGCATCGTCATCGGCGGCGGTGTTGCCCGCGCCGGGAAATTGCTCTTTGACCCGCTCAAAGCCAAAATGAAGGCGCAGCTTGCCGAATCATTCCGCAGCAAACTGAAGGTCGTCCCTGCCAGGTTCGGTAACGACTCCGGCATCATTGGCAGTGCCGCAGTGGCGCTCGATCTCGCACGGAAGGGTTGAGCGGAGTTTTGAACAGGAGGGAACAGAGGCTTGATAGAATCATTGCGGGGCAGGTGGCGACAGCCTTCCGGGTAGAGCCGTCCGTCACCGGACGGCTCCCCCACAGACCCGTACGAGCCCAATTAAGGCATACGGTTCCTCAGGTCAGACTTTCGCTGCGTAAATGGAGTGCACCACACGGGGACGCGGCAGTGGAAGATGCTCGCGCAAGAGAATGCCGAACCGCTCCCACTTCATGATCCCCCTCTGACGCGAGCGGCGGTTGAGCCACTTGTGCCACAGGCGTTTGACAGCGTCATAGTACTGCTCAAGACACGCGGCATTCCCGGTAATTCCGTAGTAGCCGCAGTGTCCGCTCAGTTTCTGTTTCAGCTTTCCCCATTGCTCGCGGATCGGCCAGTGCAGTCGTCTTCGGGACCGCGGTGGACGGTGGGCAGGACGGTGACTTTGGCACAATCCTTGAGCGGCTTTCCCCCCGGTTCATCGGCACCGACGACGACGAGGGTCATCTGTCCGGGGAGGGCCGCGCCGCCGCGGGTGCTGTCCTGGAGGCTCGGGAAGAAGACCTCCCGGACGACCTCGAGAACGGCCTCGCTCTCAAATGGCGAGCAATTAAGCCCGTCACGGATCTCGACGAGAAACCGTGATTCGAGGCTCTTGAATTCGAGACGGTGGAGTTCTTCCAATTGTTGATTCCGGATAGCCATAAGCACGGTGGTATTAGGTCGGGTTTGACCAACGTCCCAAATGTCAAGAAGGCAGGGGCGCAGCGGATTCCGCCGCGATCCCACGGCAACGCGCAGGCGTTGCCGTGGGCTGACTCTGGTGACTCTCCGGGCCACGGACGCAGAGGGCAAAGCCGATTCGCTCGAACCAATGGCTTGGAGCGCCGGCGGGTTCATCGTCTTTCCTCTCTGGCCATCTTTCCCCCGCAGAGGTCAGGGTGTCTGAGCCTGCCCGTGTTTGCTTGCCCGTCGGGAGACGAACACGGGGAGGCTGCCGCCATCCCCGCGCTACGATTTCCCCACGATAATTCAAACTGTGACGCTACGGAGCCGTCAAGTTAGTAATAAATTGCCAGCTTTATTAAATTTGGTAATTCCCGCAGAATGACGGCGACAGCATTGACGTGGAACTGAAGCAAACCTGAGCGCACTGGCCGGCGGCGATGGGTTTGGTCAGGGCGTGACGGAACTGCCGCAGCCGCGCTTTCAAGACCTGCAGTGCTCCACGCACCTCTCTCTCCAGCCCGGCGTTCCCGCGCTCGCCGGCATTCTCGATCCGCCGCTGCCGTGAGGCCCGTCAGATGATCATCCCCGCGGCCACCGTCTCATTCGTGCCGGCGTCTATAAGCACAAAACTCCCTGTGATGCGGTTCTTCGCATAGGCATCGAACATGAGCGGCGCGCTCGTGCGCAACGCGATGCGGCCGATGTCATTCATCTGGAAGACCACATCGTCCTCGATCTTGTGAAGCGTGTTGATGTTGACTTTATAGCGCGCCTCTTTGACGACCGCCTGCACTTCCCGGGTGGTGTGGCGCAGAACGTAACGGCCGCGTGCAGCCATGGGACGCTCGCTGAACCAGCAAATCATCGCCTCCAGATCCTGACCGACTTCCGGAGGATTGTTGGGCTTCACGATCATGTCACCGCGGCTGATGTCTATTTCATCCTCCAGAGTCAGGGTCACGGAAAGCGGCGCAAACGCCTCCGGCAAATCGCCGTCCGCGGTATGGACCGACTTCACCTTGCTCTGAAATCCTGACGGCAGCGCCAGCACCGCATCACCGGGCTTGAAAACTCCGCCCGCCACCCGGCCCGCGTAGCCGCGGAAGTCGTGCCACTCGTCGCTGTGCGGACGGATCACCGTCTGCACTGGAAAGCGCGCCTCTACGTGATTCTCACCCGGCCGCACATAGACAGTCTCAAGGTGATAGAGCAGCGTCGGTCCCTGATACCACCGCATCCTGGCGGATTTATCCACGACGTTGTCCCCGTTGAGCGCACTGATGGGGAGAAACGTCATCTCCACAAGATTGTCGAGCCGGCTCGCGAAATCGGTGAACTCGCACTTGATGCGTTCATACACTTCCTCGCTGTAATCCACGAGGTCCATTTTGTTCACCGCGAGCACCACGTGCTGAATGCGGAGGAG
>JANNVM010000507.1:0-2358 GCA_031414455.1 Verrucomicrobiota bacterium | reverse complement strand
GGTCACCATTTTGACCGAGTGCCCCGGTCTCGCGCCGGAAGAAGTGGAAACACTGGTGACGCAGCCGCTCGAAAGCGCCGTCCAGGGCGTGGGCGGTCTGGACCGGCTGCGCTCGAACTCCGACGTCGGACTGTCCCTGGTCTTCGCCGAGTTCGCGTGGGGCACAGATATTTATAAGGCGCGGCAGATGGTCCAGGAGCGGATGCAGTCGGTGCTCAGCACGCTGCCGGCGCAGGCGAAGCCCGGCATGACGCCGGTGTCGTCCCTCATGGGGGAAATTCTGCTCGTCGGATTGCGCAGCAAAGACGGTGCGGTGAAGCCGATGGACTTGCGCACTCTGGCCGACTGGACGATCCGGCGCCGGCTGCAAAGCATCGGCGGCGTCGCCGAAGTCCTCACCATCGGCGGCGGCGTGAAGCAGATCCAGGTGCAGCCCGATCCGCAGCGGCTCGCTGCGTTCGGAGTCACGTTCGAGGAACTCGAAAAGGCCGTGAGCAAGGCCGCAGGCAACGCCACCAGCGGCTATCTCCAGGCCGGGTCGCGGGAAATCATGGTGCGTAACATTGGCATGACCACCAGCCTCGACGACATTTCCCGCACCGTCATCAAGACCACCGGCCACCGGCCAATTCTGGTCTCGGATGTGGCGAAGATGGACTACGCCGTCCAGACCATGCGCGGCGATGCCAGCATCGCGCTGCCCGGGGACAAGGAGGGCACGATGGGTGTCGTCCTGAGCATTGATAAGGCTCCGGGATTCGACACCCTCAAGCTCACCGCCGACATCGAGAAGGCGCTCGAAGAACTGAAACCCTCACTGCCGCCCGGCGTCGAGGCCGCCATCATGTTCCGTCAGGGTGATTTCATTGAGCACGCCATCGGGAACCTCACGGAGGCGATCCGCGACGGGGCCATCATGGTCACCATCGTGCTCTTCCTCTTCCTGCTGAACTTCCGCACCACTTTCATCACCCTGGCAGCCATGCCGCTGTCGTTTGCCGTGACGGTCCTGACATTCCGCTGGCTCGGCATCAGTGTGAACAGCATGACACTCGGCGGCCTCGCCGTCGCCATCGGCATGGTGGTGGATGACGCCATCGTGGACGTGGAAAATGTCTTCCGGCGATTGCGCGAGAATGCGGCCTCCGATTCGCCGGAGCCGCGCCTCGATATCATCGCGGCAGCATCAGGCGAAGTGCGAAACTCCATCCTCTACGCCACCGTGATTATCATCCTCGTCTTCCTGCCACTCATGGGGCTGGAGGGACTGGAGGGCCGGCTGTTCACGCCCATCGCCATCGCCACGATCGTCAGCATGGCGGCGTCGTTCGTCGTCTCACTGACGGTGATTCCCGTGCTCTGCTCACTGGTGCTGCGTCCCAAAGAAGGCCGGGCGCACCGCGACGGATTCTTCGTGCGCGGCATGAAGAAGTTCGTGGAGCACACCTTTCTCAAGGCCGCGCTCCACGCACCGCTGCCGGTCATTGCTGTCGTCTCGCTGCTCCTCGTGGCCGCGCTGAGTCTCTATCCGAAAATGGGAAAAGAGTTTCTCCCCACCTTCAATGAAGGCAGCGCCACCATTTCCTTCGCCGGACCGCCGGGTTCGTCACTCAAACATTCCAATGAAGTCGGCGACATTGGCACGAAAATATTGATGAGCATCCCGGAGGTAAAATCGGTGGGCCGCCGGGCCGGCCGGGCGGAGAAGGACGATCACGTCATGCCGGTCTCCGTGAATGAATTCGACGTGGAATTCATCGAAGGCGGACGCCCGCGTGCGGAAGTCTTCGCCGAAATCCGGGAGAAACTTGGCCCCAAAGCCATGCCTGGCACGTTCGTTAATGTCGGTCAGCCCATTGGCCACCGGCTCAGCCACATGCTCAGCGGCGTCTCCGCTAAAATCGCGGTGAAGATCTTTGGCCCCGACCTCGCAGTGCTGCGGACGAAAGGAGCGGAAGTCCGTGACCTTGCGAAGTCCATCCCCGGACTGACCGACGTGAATCTGGAAGCGCAGGTGCCGATCCCCCAGGTGAAGATCGAGATCAATCGTGAGCGCGCCGGGGCCTACAGCGTGCAGCCTGGCGCGATCAACGAACAGGTCTCCGCGTTCCTTGGCGGCCTCACCATGGCCGAACTCCGCGAGGGGCAGCGGACTGTGGATCTCATCCTTCGTCTCCCGCCGGAGTGGCGCAGTTCCGCTGATAAACTCGGCGATCTGCTCATCGAAACCGGCACCGGTCAGCGCGTGCCGCTCCATCTTGTGGCGGCTGTCCGCGATGGAAATGGCCCCAACGTCATCAGCCGCGAAAACACGCAGCGCCGCATCGTCATCGGTGCCAACACCAGCGTGCGCGACCT
>JANNVM010000506.1:0-4836 GCA_031414455.1 Verrucomicrobiota bacterium | reverse complement strand
AGCCGTGCGGCAGCGATCCCTGCGGAAGGCCTGAGAAGTGGCGGACAGAGAGGGATTCGAACCCTCGGTGCATTTTACTGCACACACGCTTTCCAAGCGTGCGCATTCGACCACTCTGCCATCTGTCCTTGATGATTCCCGCCGGCAATTTTCAGCCCGGGGATGCGGCGGGCGGTTCATAGGTGCATTCCGGGGAGGCGCAAGAAGGAATGCGTGATGGATGCGACGCTTGTCTGGTGGATTTGCGCCACGGGACGGCCAGGATGCCGGCGTATGCTGCATCGTTTGCATTTTCTTTCTGCCATTTTCTGGACTGCTGCGCGCGTTTTTGCAGCGGAACCTCACGGGATCACCGTGGATTTCTCCGCTCCCGCCGGGGAACTGCGGCCATTGCACGGGATCAACAAGGGGCCACTCTCCGGCAACGGGCTCATTGACGTCACGGAGGCGCAGAAACGACTGCGCATTCCCTCGACGCGGCTGCATGACTGTCACCACCCGAATCCTGACGTGGTGGATGTTCACACCATCTTTCCGAATCCGGAAGCCGATCCTGCACTGCCGGCGAATTACGATTTCCGCGCGACGGACGAATACATCGCCGCGGTGCGCGCGACCGGAGCGGAGATCATCTACCGTCTCGGTGAGAGTATCGAACACCAAACGGTGAAGCGTCATGTGCATCCGCCGCAAGACGCGGCGCGTTGGGCGGCGGTATGCGCGGGCATCGTGCGCCACTACAATGCCGGGTGGGCGAACGGGCACCGCTATGGCATCCGGTATTGGGAAGTCTGGAATGAGCCGGAGAACCGCCCCGTGATGTGGACCGGCGACGACGCACAGTTTCTGGCGTTGTATCAAGTGACATCGCGCACGCTGCGGGCGGAGTTTCCGGAGATTAGGATCGGCGGCGCGGCGTTCGGCTACTGCGGGAAGTTCGACGGCACCGGGCTGCAGCCGTCGGAATTTTGCGCGGCGTTTCTCGACCTCTGCCGGCGCGAATCGCTGCCGCTCGATTTCTTTTCGTGGCACTGCTACACGGACAATCCCGCGGAACTATCCGGTCGCGCCCGCGCCGTGCGCCGGCTGCTGGACGGGCGCGGGTTCACCAACACAGAGAGCCATCTCAATGAGTGGAATTATCTGCCAGGCAATTCCTGGAACATGCTTTCGCGCACGGCGGCACCGGAGGCCCGCCAGCGGGCGGTGGAGCAAATGTCAGGCGCGCCAGGCGGTGCGTTTGTCGCAGCGTCCCTCATCGAACTTCAGGACGCACCGCTTGATGTCTCCAATTTTTATCACGGCGAATGCGGCATCTTCGGCCTGTTCACCGAAGTCGGCGCGCCAACGCGGAATTACCACGCCCTGCTGGCGTTCGCGCAGATGGTCGAGACGCCAAAACGCGTGGGATGCACCGGCGGCATCGCGGGAAAGTTGAGCATCCTCGCCGGCACCGATGCCGGAAAGACAAGGGCGGCGGTGCTCGTCGCCAACCTCAGCGGGCCGGCGGAACTCCGGATTTCCTTCACGCCATTCCCGTGGACCGGCGAAACGGAGGCGGTAGTGCGCATGGTGGATGAGACGCGGGCGCTGGAACCGGTCCCTGACGGACAATTTGCGGACAATGCACTCACGATCACGTTGCCGTCCCCGGCAGTCGCTCTGGTGGAATTGCGGCCGGGGCGAAAAAAGTAGCCCGGTGCAGCTTTCCGCGCCGGGCCTTGCATTCTCCGGACACCGCGTCGAATACCGCCCTCCCTTTCCCACAATATTATGCTTAAAGCCGGAATCGTAGGCCTTCCCAATGTTGGTAAATCAACGCTCTTCAATGCGGTGACGCGCACCCGCAAAGCGGAGGCCGCCAACTATCCCTTCTGCACCATCGAGCCGAATACCGGCATCGTCACGGTGCCGGACGCGCGGCTCGATGTGCTCGCGAAAATCTCGAAGACGCAGAAAATCATCCCCGCGGCGATCGAGTTCGTGGACATCGCGGGCCTCGTGCAGGGGGCGAGTCAGGGTGAGGGCCTCGGCAACAAATTCCTCAGTCACATCCGTGAAGTGGACGCCATCGTGCAGGTGGTGCGGTGTTTTGACGACGACGACATCCAGCATGTCGCCAAAAGCGTGGATCCGCTGCGCGACATTGATATCATTAACACGGAACTCGTTCTCGCCGACCTTTTCAGCGTCGAGAAGCGCCTCCAACGCGTGAGCAAAACCGCGAAGGCCGGCGACAAGGAGTCCAAAGTCGAGGCTGCGCTCTGCGAAAAGCTCATTCCGCATCTCAATGAAGGCAAGCCGGCCATCACCTGCGATCTCAATGTGGACGAACGCAAGCAGATGAAGCTCTTTTTCCTGCTGACCGGAAAGCCTACCATCTTTGCCTGCAATGTTTCAGAATCCGAACTCGGCACTGCGAGCAAGGATCCCGCCGGGCACCGTTATGTCAGCAAGGTCGTGGATTTCGTGAAGAACAGCCATGACGCCGAAGCCATGGTCATCAGCGCGGCCATCGAATCCGAACTTACCGATCTCGCGCCTGACGAGGCCCAGGCCTACCTTGCTGATCTTGGCGTCGAGCATTCCGGCGTGTCGGAGTTGATCCGGTCTGTCTATCATTTGCTCGGGCTGCGCACTTACCTAACGACCGGTGAAAAGGAAACGCGCGCGTGGACGATCCGCACCGGCGACAAAGCGCCCGCGGCGGCCGGCGTCATTCACACGGATTTCGAGCGCGGCTTCATCAAGGCGGAAGTCGTCGCCTACGACGACCTGGTTGCCGCCGGCTCCTATCCGAAAGCCCGGGAACTGGGCAAGCTGCGCATCGAAGGCAAGGAATACGTCGTTCAGGACGGCGACGTTATGGAATTCCGCTTCAACGTGTGAGCTACTTTTCGCGCTTCGGCGGCGGCACAGCGAGACTGCCAGAGTCAGGCCTGCGCTTCACGGCTGACGGATCTATGGCCTCCGGCGGCAGTGACGGAATTGACGGCGAACGGGGCCCGGGAAGGGGTGGAATGACCGGCGTCGTTCCCTTGACGATGGGAGGCGGCGGGGCGGGAAGACGCGTTGCCGGCAACTCCCGGCCTTTGTCCGGGAGCGGCGGTTCCACGGCCTGATCCACCACGGCAGGCGCCGGTCCCGGACCGGGCGGCCTCTCGCGGACGGGGGTCTTCGGGACGCCCGGAGTGACGTTCACTTTGCCCGTCGGCACCGGGTCATTCTCCACAACCGGCGGGGGGTTCCTCTGTGCAGGCGAAGTGTAGCCTGGCAGGAATTTCAAGACGATGATCGCCGCGGCAGCGACGGCCGCAGCGGCGGCAGTCGTATAAATCCATGGGCGCGGCGCGCGGGGAGCGACCGGCGCGGGGTCTTCGGCGAGAGCGACGCGGTCTTCTTCAGCAAAGCGGGTACGCACTGCGGAAATGTCAGCATGGAGTACTGCATTCCGGCGCGCCCCGTCGAGCCGCAGGGGCGGCAGGCCTTTGAGCGCGAACGCGAGTTGGCCACCCGTGGTGCGGATTTGTTCGGCCTCATGGCGTGCCGCCACGCTGGTGCGCAGCGCTTCGAGGACCGCCTGGGCCGGAGTGCCGTGAATGTGCTCCCCGAGCGCGAGCGCGGTGAAATCAGGATGATCAGGCGAAGTATTCATGTGCAGTGGGGAGCGGCGCAGAGCGGCGTGCTGCGAATGGCCGGCTCGTGCGCGCTGCTGGATTGATGGCTGAGAAGCTGCCGCAGGCGCTTCAGGCCGGTGTGGATGAGAAAGCCGACATTACTGACACTGAGTCCGGTCATGGCGGCGATTTCGCGATAACTAAGATCGTTCTGAAACTTGAGCCGCAGGCACTCGGCCTGATTGTCAGGGAGGCGGCGGAAGAACCGGAGAACCTCGGAGGTTTCTTCTCCGTCCGCCGTCTGGTCATGCGGATCGGGTTCTTTTGATGCGAGGAACTCCATCGGCGAGGCGTCGAGGCTGACGAGGCGCTTCCGCCGCCGCAGCCAGTCGAGCGCCCGGTTGCGGCAGACGGTGAAAAGCCATGACTTAAGCCCCGGCCCGTCGAGGCGTGAGGGATCGTCCTGGGTGTAGAGTTTCAAGAAAGTGTCCTGCACCACGTCGCGCGCCGCGTCGTGGTCATTCGTAATGCTGGCCGCATAGCCCGTGAGGGGCGTCTCAAATTCACGCACCGCCCGCCTGACGAGATCGGCAGTGGTGACGGGAGAGTTATCGGGATTCATGCCGCGGGCGGAGTCTGTGGGGAGGAACGTTGGACGGGAAAGGTTTCCTGGGAAGAGTTTTCACTCCACCGGAAAATCTCAGCCCCAGTCGCGTTTCAGCAGAACTGACCTCACAGCGCAATGATTACACGCATCCGGGCGAAGCGGCGCGGGGCGGTGCCCCGTGGAATGATGACCGTTATGGTGTCGTGGGAGGCGCCGTTTTCGGTGACGGTGACGCCGGGGCTGGAGGCAGCGGTAGTGGAGCCGACGAAGAAGACGGTGGGCCAGGTCAGCAGATCACTGCCGGATTCCACGGTCAGGGTCACGTCCGGAGTTTCCGAAGCGTCAGCGCGGGGGAAGGTCAGGATGATGTCGCCGCCGCTGGAGGTGGCGGCGGGACTTCCTGACGTGCCAGGCACAGCCGGATTCCCGCCGAGAATGTATTCCTCACCGTTCGGCATCGCGTCGTTGTCAGGATCGGCGTTGTCGGCAGCCGCGGGACCGGTGAGGCCAAAGCCCGCGACCCATGCAGCATAGCCGGACACCGGCGGCACAGACCCCCAGAATCCGCCGGAAACCGAGTAGATTCCCCCGGTCAGAGTGCCTGCGTCCGGC
>JANNVM010000505.1:0-5664 GCA_031414455.1 Verrucomicrobiota bacterium | reverse complement strand
GTATGCCTGTGACGTGACTTACGGCACGAATGCGGAGTTTGGCTTCGACTACCTGCGCGACAACGGTCTCGCGACGAGCGTGGACGAGCAGGTCCAGCGCGGGCACTGGTTTGCCATCGTGGACGAAGTGGACAGTGTGCTCATCGATGAAGCACGGACGCCGCTCATCATCAGCGGCCCGGTGGCCCAGGACACGCACCAGTATGACAAGTTCAAGCCGATGGTGGAAAGGCTGGTGAAGGAGCAGGGCCAACTGCTCAACCAGGTGGCGCAGGAAGCTAAGGAACTCGGCGAGAAGGGCAAGTATGACGAGGCCGGGCACATTCTTTTCAAAGTGAAACTCGGCCAGCCGCGGCATCGCGCGTTCATGCGCATGATGGAGGAGCCGGAATACCGCCGCGCCATTGAGAAGGCGGAACTTAGCTATTACAACGATCCGCAGAAGAAGGCGCTCTTCGCGCTGAAGGAGGAGTTGTATTATGCGATTGATGAGAAGTCGCACGAGTCGGACCTCATGGAGATGGGCCGCAAGTTTCTCAGCCCGGACGATCCGGACGCCTTCGTACTGCCGGACCTCGCGACAGCGTTCGCCGACATCGAACAAAACAAGTCATTCTCACCGACGGACAAAGTGGCGGCCAAGGAAGCGGTGCAGCAGAAGATGGACGTGCAGGCCGGACGGATGCATAACATTTCCCAGCTGCTCCGCGCCTATTGTCTGTACGAAAAGGACGTGAATTACATGGTGGGGAACATTCACAAGGAAGGCGAGCAGGCCGGCGAGGCGAAGGTGATCATCCTTGATGAACACACCGGACGTCCGATGCCGGGCCGCCGCTGGAGCGATGGCCTGCACCAGGCTGTGGAGGCGAAGGAGGGCGTCCGCATTGACAAGGAAACACAGACGCTGGCGACAATCACGATTCAGAACTACTTCCGGCTTTATAAGAAACTCTCCGGCATGACGGGCACGGCGGAAACGGAGGCCAGCGAGTTCCACGACATCTACAAGCTGGACCTGCTCATCGTGCCGACGAACCGGCCGATCGTGCGCAAGGACAACAACGACAAAATCTACAAGACGCGCCGCGAGAAATACAATGCGGTCATCGAGCTTATCAAGGAGCGGCACGCGACGGGCCAGCCGATGCTCATCGGCACCGCAAGCGTGGACGCCTCGGAGACGGTTTCCCGCATGATGAAGGTGCAGAAGATTCCGCACCAGGTGCTCAATGCCAAGAACCACCGCGCGGAAGCCGGTATTGTCGCTCAGGCCGGACAGAAAGGCGCGATCACCGTTTCCACTAACATGGCGGGCCGCGGCACGGACATCAAACTCGGGCCGGAAGTTCCCGCACTCGGCGGACTGCTCGTCATCGCCACGGAGCGTCACGAGGCGCGCCGCATTGACCGCCAGTTGCGCGGTCGCTGCGCCCGTCAGGGTGATCCTGGCGAAAGCATTTTCTACATCGCCTTCGAGGACCAGCTCATGATGAATTTCGGCGCCGCGGGACGCATGACCAGCCTCATGGAAAAGATGGGCCTCGAAGACGGCCAGGAACTGGAACACCCGTGGCTCAACCGCAGCGTGGAGAGCGCCCAGAAACGCGTGGAGCAGCGCAATTACGTCTATCGCAAGCGGACCCTCGAATTCGACGACGTGCTCAATAAACAGCGCACGGTGATTTACGAATTCCGCAACGACGCGCTCAGTGTCGAAGACCCGCACGCGATGGTGATCGAAGTGATAGACGAAGCGATTCCCGTGAAAGTGAAGGGTTTCCTCGAAGTGGAGGAAGGCCGGCCCGACCACGATGGTTTGCTCCAGTGGATCAACATGACGTTCCCGCTCCGCCTCACCCGCGAGCAGGCCGCGCTGGAAACCCGCGATGCCGGCGGCAACGCCGAATGGCTGACAGCGAAAGTGAAGGAAGCCTACGAACTGAAGACCGGCACGGAATTTCCTGACGCACTCAAAGGCCTCGAACGCTACGTGCTGCTCAATGCCATTGACCGGCTCTGGCAGGAACACCTCTATAATATGGACAGCCTGCGCGACGGCGTGCATTTGCGTTCGTTCGCGCAGAAAGATCCGCTCCAGGAATACAAGACCGAGGCTTATGAGCTGTTTGAAGCGCTCATGGGGAACGTCAAAAACGAAGTGCTCAACAACCTCTTCCGCAGCACGACAAACCTGCGTGCCTTCGAGGAACTCCTCGCCGGCCTGCCCCGCAAACTCAGCGGCGGCACCGAGGAGGACATGCAGCCCGAGCAGCCGAAACGTCCGCCGCAGCAGCGCCCGCCCGGCATTCAAATGGGAGGCGGTGGCACCATCACCCTGAGCGGCGGCATGATTCCCAAAAAGAAGCCCCAGCAGCAGCAGGGCGGGGGGCAGGCGCGCATCGGAGGCTGAAAACCGCCCGGCATTTCGTATGCCCACGCTTGAAATCGAAACCCGGCTCCGCTCGGCGGGACACCTGTGGGTGGCGGGCATTGATGAAGCCGGGCGCGGGCCGCTCGCCGGACCGGTACTGGCGGCGGCGGTGATTCTGCCGGCGGATTTTGCGCATGGCTTGCTCAATGATTCCAAACAACTCAGCGAAAAGCAGCGGGAGCGGATTTACGCGGAACTCAGGGCCGACGACCGCCTGCTGATTAGTTGCGCCGCCGCGAGCGAAGCGGAAATCGACCGGCTGAACATCCTCCGCGCCTCCCATCTCGCCATGGAGCGGGCGGTGCGCGGGCTGACACGGGTTCCTGACATTTGCATCATAGACGGATTGCCCGTGCCGCGATTTCCGTGGCCGCATGAAGGTGTGGTCAAAGGCGACGGCCTGAGCCTCAGCATCGCCGCGGCAAGTATTATCGCGAAAGTGGAGCGCGACAGAATTATGCTGGCGGCGGACGCGGAGTATCCGCAGTATGGCTTCGCCGCCCACAAGGGTTACGGCACTCCGCTTCACCTCTCACGTCTCCGGGAACATGGCCCCTGTCCGCTACATCGCCGCTCGTTTCAGCCGGTTGCTCAACGCTGTCTGGATCTCTGATCACGCCGCCAAACCTGACAAAGACGCCGTCGGCCGGCGGGGCGAAGACGTGGCCGCCAAATGGCTTTACGTACAGGGCTGCAAAGTCCTCTACCGCAACTACCGCGGCCCCGACGGCGGTGAAGTGGACATCGTCTGCCGTCACGGAAAGGTGCTGGCGTTCGTGGAAGTGAAGACCCGCACCAGCACCGCGTTTGGCCGCCCGGCGCAAGCCGTGACCCTCGACAAACAATCGCTCATCCTGCGCGGCGCGTCGGCATGGCTGCGACTGCTCGGAGTTCCTGACATCGCATGGCGCTACGATGTGGTGGAGGTTCTGCTCATTCCGGGAGAAAAACCGCAGGTGAACTGGATCAAGGCCGCCTTCAATACCACGGAACTCGCCGAAAGCCTTGCCCGGCGTAATCGAAACAGGAGGTGAGCAGGAAAAAATGAAAGCTGACCGGTGCGATTGGACGCATTCCCGAAGTCAATGCCTTCTTCTGGAGAAAATTCACGTCAACTTGTTCACTTTTTCTTGAACAAACTGGAAGTCAGGGCATTCTACGGCTCCCCTCAAACGCTGTGCCAGACGCCACCACCACCGGATCATCGCCTGCCACCTCCACTGCCCTCGCGCCCGTGGAAGTGGAGGTGATTGGGTTGTTTGTGAACGCCGTAAAACTCCTCGGCATGCCGAAATCAGTGGGTGAGATCTATGGCCTGCTTTTCATCGCTCCCGATCCGCTGCCGCTCGATGCGCTGGTGGAGCGCCTCGATATCAGCAAGGGCTCGGCCAGCCAGGGACTCAAGGTGCTGCGCGCGGTTGGCGCAGTGAAGCAGGTTTATGTCGCCGGCGACCGGCGTGATCACTACGCGGCGGAAACGGAATTGAAGAAGCTGGCCGCCGGTTTTGTGCGTGAGGAAATCAAGCCGCGGCTCGACAGCGGGGCGGACCGGCTGGAGCGCCTGAAGGCTCTCTCCAGTGCCGAAACCTCCGAGCGTGGAGAATTTTTCCGCAACCGTGTGGGCAAACTGGCGCAATGGCACGCACGCAGCCAGTCGGTCATGCCCCTCATCACTGGAATGCTGGACTGAATCTCATGAGTACCGACCCTGACAACACTCAAAAATGGCGCTGCATTCGCGGCAAGCCGAAAAGCGAACACCTCGCCGCCCAACACCTTCGAGTTGCGGAATTCGAGGCCTTTTGTCCCCGCATCCGCCACCAGCGCAGCACCGTGCGGGGGAAGGTGTGGTTTGTGGAAGCCCTCTTCCCCGGCTACTTGTTTGCGAGGTTCTCGCCGCTCCAGATGCGCCATGTGGCGGCCACGCCGTTCGTTAGCCAGGTGATGCATTTTATGGAGGATTTCGGCGCAGTGCCGGATCGTGTGGTCGCTGAACTCCGGTCTGCCGTGGATGCGAAGGAGACCATTACCGTGGAGACATCCATCCAGCCGGGAGACAGTGTGGACATCGTTGCCGGCCCCATGCGCGGCCAGGCGGTCACCGTCACTCAGGTTCTCCCGGGGGCCCAGCGCGTCCGGGTCCTTCTCGAAATCCTCGGCTCCCCCCACGAAGTCGAAGTTTCCATCCTCACGCTTCTCAGCGGCCGCGATCCCCGCGTCGCCGCCCTGCCCTCCGGGTCCGCCTGACCGCGGCCCCGTTCATAGCGCCGCCCGCCCGCAAGGACGGTCGCCGCGCCCTCACTCCAACGCCGCACTCCCGTGCCGCCTGCGATCCACAGCCCGATTCCCCTCGATGGTTTTGCCGAAAACAACGGCAAGCGACCAGGGGCGGCAGCGTGAGGGGACTTCTTCGAGACATCAGCAATCAGCAGCGATGCGCAGCAGCAAAGGGCAGCCGTGAGCATCAAAATCAGATTGCGTCACGACCTTATAACCGCCACTTTCTCCCCATGTCCGAGCCATTGAGCATTGACCGTTTGCTGGACCCCGTGGCCGGAGCCATCGGGATCGAATCGGCACAGCGGGTTGTCGCGCTTCGTGCGGACGCGGACATTGAGGAGCGGCTGGAACTCCTCGCAGGCAAGGCGAACGAAGGAACCCTGAGCCCCGGGGAACGCGAAGAATACGAGAACTGCGTTCGTGTCATAGACGTGATTGCCATCCTCCAGGCCAAGGCGGGCAAACTCCTCCGGGCATCCGGTCTCTGATGGATGCCGCCACGCGAAGGCTGGTCTGGGAGCGGGCGGGAGACCGCTGCGAATACTGCCTGCTCCAGCGGCGGCAGGCCGCTTTTGCTCCCTTCCATGTAGAGCACATCATCGCCCGGCAACACCGCGGGCCTGACGACATCACGAACCTCGCGCTGGCCTGCCATCGCTGCAATTTACACAAAGGCCCCAACCTCGCGGGATACGATCCGGACACCGGAGAAATCATCCGGCTTTTCAATCCCCGACTCGACCGCTGGCGGGATCACTTCCAATTCGATGGCCCGCGGATCAAAGGCCTCACCGGCATCGGACGGACCACGGTTTGGGTGCTTCAGATGAACGTGGAAGTTCGCCTGGAACTGCGCATCGCCATCCTGGATGCCGGCGAATCGCCCGGGTGAACTCCCCTCCGGGTGCTCCGTCCCATAAGCGCTAACTTAGCGGATTCCGGAATTCTAA
>JANNVM010000504.1:0-15096 GCA_031414455.1 Verrucomicrobiota bacterium | reverse complement strand
GTCTGCTTCTGCACGGCGGCGAGCACATCCTTGACGTTCGGGCTGATGCCGCCGCCGGCCAGGTCCTCCGCCGTTTTCCGATAGCCGTCAGGGTCTATGCGCCACAGCGAGAGCATCACCCGGTGCAGTTCCCGCGCCTCCGCTTCAAACGCCCCCGGCAGCAGCACGGTGCTGAACTGCCCCGGACGCTGCGCCGCCAGTTGGGTTAGCGTGTGGTGCAGCTCCCGGCAATGCGGGCAGGTGAAATCCGTCAGGGCCACCGCCGTCACCGCGGCACCCGGCACGCCTATCACCGGCAGGGACGCGGCATCCAGCACCAGCCGCCCGCCATACAGCGACACCGTCCCCGGACCCGCCGTCATGGATTCCGTCAGCGTCCGCTCCACGATCCGCTCCGGCTCCGGCGTCCGGCTTTGGAGAATGGCCAGGCCCGCCACCGCCGCCAGCGGCAGCGCCACCTCCCACAGTCCCGGGCCACCGCCCGCCGCCGGGCTCCGTTCCCTGCGGCGTGCCAGCCACAGCACCACCGCGCCCGTACTCGCCAGCAAGTGCGCCGCGCAACACCACGGACAGAACGCCTTCACGATCACCGCCTGCACCACCATGAACCACAGCGCCCCGCCCAGCACCAGCACCGACGCCGCGCACTCCCCCAGCCGGCGCCAGGGCGACAGCGGCCCGGCTTTCAGTGAGGACAATAACAGGAACGCATACGCCACCGCCCCGAGGAGACTCACCGGCACCGTCCCCGCCACACTCCAGCGACTGGTGAGGATCTGTCCGCAGCCACTCTCCGGCCCGCAGCCCGGCATCGTCTTCCCCTCCGCCGACTGCCACGCCAGATACAGCGCCACGCATAGCGCCGCACCAAAGAGTCCCGCCGCCACCAGCCGGCGCACCCCGCCCACCGACGACGGCAGCGGAGCCTCCGCCACGGCGGCCCCGGGCTTCGCATTCGACTCGCGTTCTGACCCGGAATCCGGCCTGCGCGATCCTCCGGCCGGTGATGACTGCTTTCTGCGGTTCTTGTTCATAGCTGATATGCCGCACGCTCCCCTCCGGCACCGCGCCGGACAAGCCTGAACTTCGCCGCACCCGCGCCGCATCACCCGCCGGCGGAGGGTCACATTTTTTCAACAAAATGCGCTCCCCGCACTCGCAAATCCCGGGAAATGTTGTAGAGGCACCCGCACCCACCGACCGTCCACCCATCCCGCCGCCCTTTCACGCCATGAGAGTTGTCCGTTACGATGAAGACCCGCCCCTGCGCTGAGGCTCTTCCAGTGAAGGTCTCACTAGCATGGCTTTTAGAGCAGAAAGCCGTGCCTGTCTGTGGCGGAATCTTTAGAGGAGAGTACCGCGCGACACATTCACTGACCGCATCGCGCGCGGAGCGGGTGGCGATGCCCGATGGCTCCACTCAGATTCAGGTTCCGGCCGGACGGTGGATCATTCAGTTCCTTGCTGTGATAAGCGCCGGGATTGGATTGGCTGCCGCCTGCTTTGTCCCCGTAGGCTTGATTCGACAAAGCCTGGCGGGAATTTGGCCAACGTTGATCAGCGGAGGCTTGGCCGGTGCTCTTGCCTCCCGCTGGCTGATTCGCCGGCATCCTGCCGTCCTACTGACCTGGCACCCCGCGGAGGGCAGGGTTGTTGCCGACAATGGCCGCCTCAGGATCGCCGAAACGGACATTGAGCGATTGATCCTGTTCACCGGAAGAGGTGCCATCACACTGCCGGCGCATCCTGGAGTTACCTGTACCGACTGGGCAATGGACTACGGAGTCCTGCTCGTACAGCGGATATCTGCCCCCGCCGATGAGGCTGAGATGGTCTTCCGATATGCACTCTCGGAATCTGCTGTGAGAAAAGCAGCACACCTGGCTGCGGAGATGTTGAGGGTTCCGCTTCAAGAATTGCCTCCTCCGCGCGACTAGTCCTCGGCTCTCACAGAGAAGAAAAGTTTTTCTGCCACCTCACTCCTTCGCCTTCAACTGCGGGAAGAGCACGACGTCCCGGATCGAATCGCAGCCGGTGAGCATCATGATGAGGCGGTCAATGCCGATGCCGATGCCGCCGGCGGGGGGCATGCCGTGTTCGAGGGCGAGGAGGAATTCCTCGTCGAGCTTTTGGGTTTCCTCGCCGGCCTGGTGTTCGAGGCGCTGGCGCTGGACCTGAGGGTCGTTCAGTTCTGAATAACCGGGGCTGATTTCGACGCCGTTGATGATGAGTTCATAGACGTCCACCACGGTGCCGTCGGCCACGTTCTGCTTAGCGAGCGGGACAAGTTCTGTGGGGACGTGCGTGACGAAACACGGGTTGAAGGTCTTTTCCTCGATGCGCTTTTCGAAGACCTGCTGGGTGACTTCATAGTCTTCCATTCCGGGGGAAATCTCGACGCCGAGTTCCGCACAGCGGGCGCGGCGCTGTTCGGGTGTGTAATCGAACCACTGCGCGTCCACGCTGCGGAGGAGGTCGCGATAGGGTGTCCGGTTCCACGGGCGTGTCAGGTCAATGGTGCGCGTCACATTACCTTCGGCGTCTTTGTGTTCGATGACGAGGGTGCCGATGAATTTCTCCGCGAGATGGCAGACGAGTTCCTCCACGAGATCGGCCATCTTCTCAAAGTCGGCGAAGGCCCAGTAGGCTTCGAGCATGGTGAACTCGGGATTGTGCCGGCGGCTGATGCCCTCGTTGCGAAAGTTGCGGTTCAGTTCAAAGACTTTGGTGAAGCCGCCAACGAGCAGGCGCTTCAGGTAGAGTTCCGGCGCGATGCGAAGGTAGAATGGCTGGCCGAGGGCGTTGTGGAAAGTCTCGAACGGCCGTGCGGCCGCGCCGCCGGGGATGGACTGGAGCATGGGCGTTTCCACTTCCAGAAAGTCGCGGTCCTGGAGCCAGCGGCGCGTTTCGGCGACCATTTTGCTGCGCATGATGAAGACCTCGCGGCTGCGCTGGTTCGACATGAGATCGAGGTAGCGCTGGCGGTATTTGATCTCGCGGTCGGCGATGCCGTGCCATTTGTCAGGCATCGGGCGCAGGGACTTGGAGAGGACGGTGAGCGAGGTAACCTTGATGGAGGGTTCACCGGTTTTGGTGATAAACGTTTCGCCCTCCACGCCGGCCCAATCGCCGATGTCGAGCAGGTCGGTGAAGAGCACGAAAGTTTCCGCGGGCACGTTCCTGGCATTGAGGAAACACTGGAAGCGGCCCTCGATGTCGGAGAGGTCGAAGAACTGGGTCTTGCCCATGTCGCGGCGGGCGGTGATGCGTCCGGCGGCGCGCACGGCGAGGCCTTCCGCGAAGTTGTCACGCAGTGCGGGCAGCGAATGCGTCGTATCGAAGCGTCCGCCAAAGGCGTTGATGCCGGCGGCCTTCAGTTTCTCCAGTTTCTCGCGGCGGTTGGCGAGAAGTTCGGATTCAGTGGGGGCGGGGGCGTTGTGAGGCGGGCTGTCCATAGGGGATGAAGAATGCGGAATGCAGAATGGCGGAGGGGCGCGCCGGGGACGCGGCTTCCTCCTTTACCAAGCCCTTCCTGTCTTTAGTCCACGCGGTGCGCAAGAGCGCGGCGGGTCATCAGCAGAATGAGGATGGCCGGGAGCATGGCGGAAGCGGCGATGATGCCACCGATGACCGAACCGCCGGGGGACGCGGGGAGTTGGGCCAGCGTACGCCAGTCATGTCTCTGGCAGGTGAAGAAAAGTGACAGTGCGAGGACACTCGAGAGGATGAGGAGGATCCACCAGCCGGCTCGTTTGCCGGCGGCCGCAAAGGCGGCGGCCACGGCACTGATAACACCCGCCGCGGCCCATGCCTGGATGCCGGTGGGGCCATCACCGATCTCTCCAAAGAACGGCATCCCGGTATGAGCAATACTGAGCGTAAGGCAGGCAACTGCCAGCAGCACGCCGGTGACAAATACCATGAGCCCGGGCACGGTGCGGCGGTCGGTCCATCGCGGATTGTCATCCGTGAGGTGGCAGAGCCGGGCGATGGACGGTCGCTGAAACAGCGCAATGAGGCCGAGCGGGAGAGCGATTCCAAACGCTCCGGTGAGTGCAAAGACGAGCGTGCCGTCGCCGGACACCGCGTCGCCGGCGGTGGCATTTGAGGACAGATAGAACATGGAGGCGGTGGCGGCTCCCATGGACACCAGCACTGTCAGGAGGATGACCCATCCGGTGGCGTGAATGAGCGGCGGAGCCCAGCGGCGCAGTGTGGCCGAGCCGATGCCGAGGATCAGCAGGCCAGCCGCGGCGGCAGCGGAAAATAACATCTGGCCATGGAGGTGCCAGGTATGCACGGCGGCGGGACCGCGAGCGGCGGCGGCCGTGGAGTCGGCCTCAAGCGCCAGCCCGGGAATCCGGCACGCGAGGACCATTCCGAGGATGATGAGCAGCGCGCCGCTCATCATCATTCCAAAGCCACGGTCGGCAGGATCGCCCGATTCCACTGCCGCCGATGGTGCTGCCTGCACGAGTCCTGTCGCAGACGGAACGGGAAAGGGCAGGGGCTCATCGAAATAAGGCTCCGGCTCTGTGTTAGGTCTGGCGGCCCGTGACAGGGGAAATTGAGGGAAGGCGGCCGGCTGAAACCGGAATGAGGAGGACTCCGGTGACGCCGCGGTGGAGTGATCCGCTGCGGCGGTGATCAGGGCGGGCAGCGCGGTCTCGATGGCGACGGGCGCCGTGATTGGCTCCAGCGCCTTTCCGGTGGCCGGCAGAAACTCGTCGCGGGAGGGAACCGGATGCGGGGCCGGAAGGGGGGGCGCGATGAGCGCGGCAACGCTCCATTCATCCGGCTCGGGATCGGGCGAAACCGCGGCACCGGGAACGGGGCTGGATGTGAGCGCCGCGGCGAGACTTGTCAGGCTGAACCCGTCACCAGGAATGCTGGTTCTGTAGTCATCGCCTCCAGGCACATCCAAAAAGTCAGCAGCGCTGACGGGTTCCTCCTCCAGCAGATGCCGGGGCACCGCTTCCGCGACGGGACTCACCGGAGTCTTTTCGTCCGGTGTAATGAGGAAATCTCCTTCCTGCGGCGCGGTGGAATCGTCAGTTGCCATGGGATGAACCGGTCTCTGCAACGAGCCTGCGGCCCAAGTAAACTCCCGGCGCTGTGACTCAGAAAGCAGCGAGCCCTCACCAGCGGAGGCATCAAGCGCCGGCGGCGGGGAGGGTGAGAGATCGGGAAACGGGGCCAGGGGGGGGAGATCTTCCGACGGCATAGCTCCGATCATGGCGCAAATCATTTAAGCCCGCAAGGCATTGAGCGATCCTGATTTCTCTCTAAAATTACGGTAAATTCGAATCAAATTGAAGTAAAATGACAGAAATTATGATTTTCGATTGCATATGCTGCGAAATTTATTAAAGATGCGTCACCATGAGCAAGAACTACACAACCACATTGTTTGCCGCCAAAACGCTTCCGGCAAGATTAGGCGCGCTGCTTCTCACCCTCAGCCCGGCGGTGGCGCAGAACTCCGGTAATCCGGCGATTGAGGAAACCGCTCCCGCCCTTGCGGTGGATGAGGTTGCCCTCGCTGCCACCGTGATCGTGGAAGCGGCTCCCCAAAAACCAAGCGAGCCGGCGAGGGCCACTGACAGTAAATCCGCCAATCCCGCTGTGGAGGATTACACGGAGAAAATCGGCAATGGTCTCAAAGAGCGCGAGCGTCGCCTGACACTCCTCAACGAGGCCATGATGAAGTTGCGCGAAGCCGGCGAAATGGAAGATGCCGCCCGCGTGGAAGAGCGCATACATGCGCTGCTGGAGATGCCCGAGCCTTCACAGGCCGGGGCCAGGCTGCGCGCGGAAGTCGAGCAGATGCGTGCGAAGAACGACGAACTTATCGTGCAACTCGTCTCCACGGAAGAGGAATTGAAGCGCTACCGCGGCACCGGCAGCAATACGCTGGCCACCAGTCGCAAGAGTTCCTCACGATAAATCTGAAAAAGCGTTAGGAAGACGCCTCACGAAGCGCGCCCGCGTCCTCTGGGTTGATCACCCGCAGGGGATGCCGGGCGCGCGCTGTTTTTCAGTTCGGCAAAAATGAGGCGGCCCGCGCTGGTTTGGAGGGCCGAAGAGACGGTTACGAGGGCGGTGTTCCCGAGGCGGCTTCGCGCATGGTTGACCACGATCATCGTGCCGTCCGCCAAATAGCCGACCGCCTGGTGGTCGTCTTTGCCTTCTTTTACGAGGACGAGTTCGAGTTCGTCGCCTGCATTCACGACGACCCTCATGGCCTGGGCAAGATGATTGAGATTGAGCACGGCCAGCCCCTGGAGCTGCGCCACGCGACCGAGATTGGCGTCGTTGGTGAGGAGTTTGGCGTCGAGGGCCTTGGCCAGTTGCACAAGCTTGGTGTCCACCAGCTTCTCGTTCGGCTGGTAGTCGTCATGGATGGAAATTTCCAGCCCCGGGACGCGTTTGAGGTCCTCGAGGCATTCCAGTCCGCGGCGGCCGCGGTCGCGCTTCACCGCCTCAAGGGAATCGGCCAGAACGTGCAATTCGTCGAGCACGAACCGGGGCACGATGAGCGTGCCGCCGACGAATCCGGTGGCACAGATGCCGGGCAGGCGCCCGTCAATGATAATGTTGGTGTCCACCAGCAGCGGCTGCTGGATGATGCCCTCATTGCGAAAGCGGACGTAGGGGATGATGAGCGAAAATTCCTGACGGTTGCTGCGCAGGGCGAGGGCGGTGCCGAGGTAGCCGAGCCCAAGGTAGATCCCGAGCTGGATCCAGTTCCCGCGGTCGCCGGTGTTCTGTGCCCATGGGATATTGGTGATCAGCCATGCGCAGAAAATGCCGATCATGAGCCCGAACGTGCCGGCAGAGAAACTGCGGATGGTGAGGTTTCGCAGCAGGATATCGAGACCGATGACGAGGCCGCCGAAGCCAAGGCCGAGGGCACAGGCGGTGACAGAACTTACGTCTTCCGTACCGGTGCTGACAACAGACATGCCGAGCAGCACGCAGCAGACGAGGAAGACAGCGCGGACGGTATGGATCAGAGTGCGGGGCGGCATCGGGCGTGAAATAAAATGAGGTCGGATGAACAGGATTAGCGCTTCCGCGACTTGGGGCCGGTCGCCGGGGGCGCGGGGGGCACTGTGGCGGGAGTTTTGTCCTTGTAAAAGAGCAGGCCATTCCTGCGCAGGTTCGCGATGAGACGTTCGAGATTGTCGCGCAGTTCGGCGTTGTTGAGCAGCGCGTAGAGGACGCCGCGGCCGGAACGTGCCTCCTTGAGCAGCGCCTCAAGGGCGTCCGCGGCGTCGTTCAGAGAACTTGTCGCGCCGGCGAATCCTTTGAGTCCGGGCCCGAGATGATCCATGGCGATGTCCATCTTGGCCAGCGCGCTGTCGGCTTTGGTGGAAGCCGTGGAGGCATTTTGCAGCGTGACCTTTAAAAGAGCGAGGGCATCATGCAGCGCGGTGATGTTCTCCTCGCTGAGGACTTTGGATTCAATTTTTTCTATGCTGGCATTGATCCTCGACAGCGAGCCGGAGAGGTTCTTGATATTGTCATCCGAGAACACCCCGGTGTTGAGGCGTCCGATCGTCTTGTTGAGTTCAGCGAGGAGGGACCGGATGTCCTTCATGACTACGGCCGCCTCGTCGGTCACTTTGGTAGCTGCAGCCGTGAGGTCGGATCCACCCATGCCGGTGAGTGTTGCTCCTTCGGCAATGAACTTCCCAGTCACCTTGTCCGGCGGCGGCGGTACCAGGTCCACGGCGGCGTCGCCCATCAGCCCGATGCTCGTGATCTTGAGTCCGCTTCCCTCCGGCAGCTTGAATTCCGGATAGATCTCCAGCGAGACCTTTACTCCCTTGAGTCCCTCAATGAGCTCCGGAGAGGTGGAAACTTTACCAATGTTGGAACCCGCGCGGCGCACGGGCGATCCCTTGATCAGATTTTGCGCATCGGAAAAGATGGCGTGGACGGTATAGGGTTTGCGCATCAAGTGCTGCAGCGGTCCGAACTCCAGAATGAGCCCGCCCATCAGAACGAGACCGCAGAGCACGAAGATGCCGGCGACGATTTGAGTGCGGGAATTGCTTTCGGCCATGAGGGTCGGCGGAGGTTCGCCGGGGCGACCATAGGAGCGGCACCGCGTTCTTCAAGCTGTGATGCACTCCGGGCAGTCGGGCGCGCATTCCCATGTCGAGTGAGAGCACCCGGACACAGCAGCCTGCGGTCCAACTCGACATTGGAATGTCAAGCTACGTCGCGAACTGTTCAAGGAACCGCACGTCGTTTTCGATGAGATGCCGGATGTCCGGCAGGCCCCACTGAATCATCGCCAGCCGCTCCAGCCCCATGCCGAACGCGAACCCGGTCACCTTGTCAGGGTGATAGACTTCATCGCCGCGGGCCTTGCAGATTTCGGTGAATACCGCGGGATCCACCATGCCGCAGCCGAGGATTTCCACCCAGCGCGGTGCCTGGCCTTTCGGCGACAGCTTTACGTCCACCTCGTAGCTCGGTTCCGTGAACGGGAAGAAGTGCGGTCGAAAACGGATCTCCGTGCTGCTGCCGAAGATCGCGCGGAAGAAATACTCCAGCGTGCCTTTCAGGTCCGCGAGGCTCACCCGTTCTGCGACATAGAGTCCCTCGAGTTGGTTAAAGGCGCTCAGATGCGTGGCGTCGATCTCATCGCGGCGGAACGCGCTGCCCGGCGCGATAATGCGCACCGGCGGCGGCTGGCTCTGCATCGTCCTCACCTGCACACTGCTCGTGTGCGTGCGCAGCAGCAGGCCGCTGTCGAAATAGAACGTATCGCTCTCATTGCGCGCCGGGTGATCCGCCGGCGTGTTCAGCGCATCGAAGCAGTGCCATTCCGTTTCCACCTCCGGGCCTGTAGCGAGGGCGAATCCCATGCGCCGCAGGATGCGCACCGCCCGGTCCAGCACCTGCGTCATGGGATGCACCCCGCCCCGCGGCAGCGGACGGCCCGGCAGGGTAATATCCACGCCTTCCGCCGCTTTGGCATCCTGCGCCGCCACCAGCCCCGCCTTCTTTTCATCCAGCGCCGCCGTGATCGCATTGCGCGCCTCGTTGAATTTCGCACCCACCGCCGCCCGCTGGTCCCCCGGCACCTCCCGCATCCCCGCGCTCAGTGCCGTGATGCTCCCCTTCTTCCCAAGGTATTTCAGCCGGAACTCCTCCAGCGCCGCGTCATCACGCACCCCGGCGATCTCAGTGAGGGCCGTGGCAGAGAGGGACTGAAGCTGGTCGATCATAGGGCGGGGAATTGGCGAGCGCCGTTAATGCCCGGTCGCCCTCCCCGGGCAAGCGGGGATTCTCCAGCGCAATTCGCCGTTCATCCTGCAAGCCAGCACTCCTGGGTGGTCGGAATGATCGCGATTTTCCGCGGGAAAAACACCTGGCTCGAGAAAGTGTTGGACAAGTCCCTGATTCCTTCATTCCATCCGCCTCGCTGCGGGAATCATTTCGCCCTGTTTGAACGTTCCTGACACATTCCTGACGCATTCCTGATTCAATCTGCCCCTGCCCCATGGAAACTGTCCCCGAATTCCGCAACGATCTCCGCTCTCCGCTCGTCTGTTTGTTCACTTCTGGCCCGGTTTACAAGAGGTCTGTCTGCTTGCGGCTTAATAACGATACCGCGGAGAGCGAATTGAGCGCGGAGGTGAGTTATACGGTGTGAGGTGCGGGGGAGGGTAATCAGTAATCGGTGATCAGTAATCAGTTGGCAGCCCGGCGCCGGCCGCGCATCCTCCCGCTCGGCCGGTAGGGCGGCACAGCACCGATGAAAAGACGAACCAGACTATGGCTAAGAGTGGCAGCAGTGTTCGTCACATTGCTCGCCATAGCTGGCGGCGCTCTTTGGCTGCGGCTTCAACCCGACCACATGGGACGCGTGGTGCCTTTGTTTGAGAGCATCGACATGTCGGCTTTGCCGAAGTTCGCCGACGGGGTGCGATCCGCGACATCTGTTCAGGTATTCCAAAATGCCTGGGAGAAGGAAAAAGATACGTTCAAAAGCCACGGGCACTATTTCTACAATCGCGCCATTACTCCAACGGCAGAGGATGCAGACGCTCTGCGGGGACTTGCGCTTGATGAATCGGGCTTCGAGGAGTGGCGTGGCGTGAGGTTTTGCGGCGGCTATCATCCTGACTGGCTGATCCGTTGGACTTCGCCGGACGGTGAAGACCATGAGTTGCATCTTTGTTTAAGCTGCCACGAGGCCAAATTATACGGACCTGATTACCAGCTATATTGCGACGTTCGCAAGACGGCCTATAATGCTTTCAAGATCATTCTGACGCGATATTCTTCAAAACGCCCATAGTGAGGTGACCGCCCTGCCGGGCTGAACGGAGGGCCGGCGGGGCGAATTTTCATTTTCTGCGGCACGGGGCTTGCAGAAGGAAAAGAGCCGCCCACTGTCGGCCCGCCCAACCCCGTCCGCCATGTTCCACAATATCCAGATCAATGACCTGCCGCTCGAAGGGAAGTGCTACAAAGGTGAACTGCGGACGGATTTGTTCGGCCTGAGGGCGGCGGATGATCCGCGGTTTGTGCCGCCGGTGACTTTTTCGGTGAATGTGAAGCTGGATGGACCGGATGTAGTGGTGGAGGGATGGGTGCGGGCGCGGTTTGAACTGGAGTGTGCGCGGTGCGGGAAGTGGCTCCCGTATGACGTGGAGATGGAGAATTATTACTCGATGGAGCCGCGTGACGGTGCGGCGACACTGGACTTGACAGAGCAAATCCGGGAAGACATACTCCTTTCCCTTCCCGGCTACCCCCGGTGCGAAGATTCCAATGTCGAAAGCCGGACTTGCCCTGCAGAGGGGCAGTTTGCCGCGGAGAGTGAGTTTGCCCCACTTGAGCCTGCCGAAACTGTGGAGCCTGAGCGCCGCGATGTCTGGGGGGCTCTCGATCAAATCCATCCTTCCGACGGAGCGCCTGCGCGTCCGAAAAAATAATCACTCACCTATTCTACTCCCATGGCCGTACCTAAAAGACGCTCTTCCCGTTCCAAACAAAAGATCCGCGCGATGTCGAAGCGATGGAAGGCCGCTGGCCTGAAAACCTGCCCGGAATGCAGCGCGGCGGTGCCGGGCCACGTGGCGTGCCCGTCCTGCGGAACGTATCGCGGCCGCAAGGTGCTGAAGGTGGCGGAGATCGCCTGATTTTCGCGCAGCGATGTGCTTTCTTAAACCGCCGGTGCCGTGAGGGTGCCGGCGGTTTTTTTCGTGGCCATGTTCATTTCGGAAATCTTTTATAGCATCCAGGGGGAGGGCGTGCTGACGGGCGTGCCGTCGGTTTTTTTGCGGACGAGCGGGTGCAATTTGCGCTGCCGGTGGTGCGATACGATGTATGCGTCGTGGAAGCCGGAGGGGACGGAGATGAGTGTGGCGGAGATTTTGTCAGTGGTGGAGAAGTGGCCGGCACGGCATGTGGTGCTGACGGGCGGTGAACCGATGGTGGCGCGGGGGGTCCGGGAACTGGCGGGGGCGCTGCGGGAGCGGGGAATGCATATCACGATCGAAACGGCGGGGACGGTCGCGCCGGAGGGGATTGCGTGTGATTTGGCGAGTGTAAGTCCGAAGTTGTCGCATTCGACGCCGCGGGAGGGGGAGATCGGAGAGGGCTGGGTGGAGCGTCACGAGCGGTTGAGGCTGCAGCCGGAGGTGCTGCGGGCGTGGCTGGATGCGGGAGCGGACTGGCAGTTGAAGTTTGTGGTGTCGGGCGAGGAGGATTTGGGGGAGATCGGGGAATTGGTGAGGGCGTTGGGGCGTGAGGTGCCGGCGGAGAAGGTGTTGCTGATGCCGGAGGGGAGGACGGTGGAGGAACTGCGGAGCCGGTCGGAATGGCTGGTGGAGGTGTGCCGGCGGACGGGCTACCGTTTTTGTCAGCGGCTGCACATTGAGCTGTGGGGGAATAAGCGCGGGGTGTGAGGGGATGGGGTTGCCTTGCGGGCGGTGCTGGTTTGGATGGGTGATCTTTGAATTTCTCCTGACACGATCGTGAACGAGGCTCTGGCATGGCTCTACAGTTTGCAGCAGCACGGCATCAAGCCGGGGCTGGAGGTGACGCGGCGGTTGCTGCGGGAGTTGCAGTTGCCGGGGAGCCGGCAGCGGTTCCTCCACGTGGCGGGGACGAACGGGAAAGGTTCGGTGTGCGCATTCATGGAGAGTATGCTGCGGGTGGCGGGGGAGAGGACGGGGCTGTTCACGTCGCCGCACCTGGTGAGTTTTTGTGAGCGGATGCGGCTGCGCGGGGAAATGCCGGGCATGGAGGAGATGGCGGGGGCGATCGCGGGGCTGCGGGCGGTGGTGTCGGGCTGGGATCCGCATCCAACGTTCTTTGAGATGACACTGGCGCTGGCGCTGGATTGGCTGGATCGCCGCGGCGCGGAGGTGATCGTGCTGGAGACGGGAATGGGCGGTCGCCTGGATGCGACGAACGCGCTGCGGCCGCTGGTGAGTGTGATCACGCCGATTGCGATGGATCACGAGCAGTGGCTGGGGAGCACGCTGGGGGAGATCGCGGGGGAAAAGGCGGGGATCATCAAGGCGGGCGTGCCGGTGGTGAGCGCGCCGCAATTGCCGGAGGCGGAAGAGGTGCTGCGGGAGAAGGCGGCGGAGATGGGGACGGAGATTTCATTTGTGGCGGAGCCCTGGCCGGGCGCGCTGCCGCTGGCAGGGGAGCATCAGCACTGGAATGCGGCTCTGGCGGTGGCGGCGGTGAAGGCGGCGGGGTTTGCGCTGCGGGATTCGGTGGTGGCCGAAGGGCTGGCGCAGACGGAGTGGCCCGCGAGGTTTCAGCGATTGGATGACGGGCGGACTACTATAGACGGTGCCCACAATCCCCATGGTGCCGCGGCGGCCGTCGCGGCATGGCGTTCGGCGTTCGGGGACGAACGGGCGACGGTGATCTTCGGCTCGGTGGCGGCGAAGGACTACGGGGCTTCGCTGGAGCTGCTGGCTGGAATCGCGCGGCGGTTCTTCTTCGTGACCCTGCGCAGCCCGCGGGCCGTGCCGGCGGATAAACTCGCCGCCAGCGTGCCCGCGGGAGTGGACGTAAAAGTATTTTCTTCACTCGATGAGGCCATGCACGCCGCAGAAGTGCTCCCCGGGCAACGGCTGATCTGCGGTTCCCTCTACCTGTGCGGCGAAGCTCTGGCGCTGCTCGGGAAGAAGGATTTTGAGCCGAGTGTGCAGTAGCATCGCAGGGTGGATAACCGGGGGCATCAGGACGGTCTGGTTTTTTTCATTTGCAAAATCCTGGTAAGATCCGTAATTATTAGAAATAAAGAAGCCGTATCGACTCTTCCCCGGTGCCTCGAATTTACTGAAACCAAAGTAACCAAAACCAACAAACCTGATGAAAAAGACCACCGCCATCCTCGTCGCACTGACTGCCAGCGTGTTCACCGCCACCGCCGGAACACCGGCTCCTGCCATTGCTCCTGCTGCGCTTCCTGCCGATCCGTGCGCCGGCCCCATTAGCTATACCAATGTCGAGTTGCTCTACGCCTACACCGACTGGGACGGTTCCGGCGATAACGGCGACGGTGGCATTCTCCGCCTCGAATACGGCGTGATGGATAACTTCTACGTCACTGCCAGCGGCGAGTATCATGATGCCGGTCTCATTGACATGTGGGCTCTCTCCGGAGGAGTGGGAGGCTATGTGCCGCTCACCGAAAACATTCATCTTGCAGCCGACGGTGGCGTGCTTTGGGTCAATTACGACGTGGACAGCGACCCTCTCGATGGCAGCGCCAGCAATGGCTGGAGTGGTGACGAATTCGGCTGGTATGTCCGCCCGCACCTTCGCGCCAAATTCGGCTGTTTTGAAATCCACGCCGGTGCCCAATACAGCGAGGTGAGCGAGTTTGACATTGATGAGTGGGCCGCGTTTGTGAATCTCTACTTCGAGGTCGCTCCCGGCTGGGATGTGACCACCGGCATCTCCTACAGTAACGACCGCACCACAGCCACTGGCGGTGCCCGCTATCGCTTCTAACCGCAATGATTCCTCGCGCCGTGGCTCTCAGGGGATGTTTTTCGGCATGGATATGCCGGAGTATTCCCTCAACTTTTTGGTTGCTTTCGGGAACCAGGCGGTCAACGAGTCAATCCTCACACGGAAATCGTCCTGATTTTTTGTTTGCAATTTTCCGGAAAGGTTTGTAAATACTAGAAATCAGGATTCGGCGCTCATTCCTCAATCATTGGAGAGAGCACGATTCTGTCGCGGATCGTCCCGCACAAGCAACCCAACATAAACCAGAACCAAAACCTGATGAAAAAAACCGCAATTACACTCGCCGCCCTTACTTTTGGGATTGGCACCGTTCTCGCTGGCCCCGCGCCAGTCGTTTCCACCGGCAAATCCACGCCTCCGCCCCCGCCGATGGATCCATGCGCCGGTGCGATCAGCTACAACAACGTCGAACTCCTCTATGCCTACACCGACATTGACGGACGTTACGACCGCGGCAGCGAATCCGCCAACGGCGTTCGTCTCGCAGTGGAATATTCGCCCATGTCCAATCTGTATTTTACGCTTGGGGCGGAATACAATGACTTCGATTCCGGCAGCACCTGGATGCTTCAGGGTGGCATTGGCGGCTACATCAAGTTGACGGACAACATCGACCTCGCCTCCGACATCGGTTTGGCATGGGGTGAGGCTGAAGCCGACATTTATGTTCCCGACGTTATCGGTGATGGCGGCGACTACTACAGCGAGACCAATGATGATTGGGGCTGGTATGCCCGTCCCCACCTCCGCGCGAAGTTCGGTTGCCTGACCATCAAGGTTGGTGCCGAGTATTATGACTTCGACCTCAACGCAAGTGACTCCAACGGGAAGTGGTACTTCGTTACCAACCTCTATTATCAAGTGGCCCCGAACTGGGATTTGACTGGTGGTGTGCGCGCTGGCGAAGATGCCACCCAGTGGACCGGCGGTGTTCGCTGGCGCTACTAAGCAGGGCGCTCGCTGAGCGAACCTGAACAATCAAGCCGGCTTTCCTGCGGAATCACAATCCCCGCGGCGAAAGCCGGCTCTTTTTCGTACACCGACCAATGGCCTCCACTCTTCTCG
>JANNVM010000503.1:0-20936 GCA_031414455.1 Verrucomicrobiota bacterium | reverse complement strand
CGTTGGCGACGTAGAGATCGGGATCACCGTCCTGGTCGTAGTCGGCCCAGGTCGTCTGGAGCGAATTCCGCCACAGGCCGACAGCCTTATTCTCCGGCGCGGGTTCAAAGACGCCGCCGCCGCGATTCACCAGGAGCATGTTCGGAGGCCCGACTTGGTCGAGGAGATCGGGAAAGGCACCGTCAGGAGTTCTGGTACGCTCCGCTTTGAGCCGCCGGCGGTATTCCGCGGCCTGATCCGGCGGCAGAAACTCGTCCATCCAGTCGAAGTCGTCCGTGCCTACCGCGGCGACGCCTCCTCCGGGAGCCGATTGGGGCGGGGCGGCGGGGCGATAGGTGCAGAGATAGACATCAAGGAGCCCGTCTCGGTTGTAGTCGGCGGCGCTCATGGAAACGACAGCCATGGGCGACCACGGCGGGGCTTTATGTTGTACAAAAAGACCGCCGGTGTTTTCGAGGTAGGCTGTTTTCAGAATACTCCGGCCGAGCAGCGCATCAAGGTCGCCGTCATTGTCGAAATCCGCAAAGATCGCGCAGGTCGTGTGGCCGGGAAGACTGAGCCCGTATTTTTCCGATTCCTCCGCGAAGGTGCCGTCCCCTTTGTTCACGAGCAGTTTGTTTCGCCCGAGGCGCACCATGATATAGATATCGTCAAATCCGTCGCCATTGATGTCGGCCACGGAGACACCCGGCTTATGATTGGCCGAGATCGGCGAGAAATAAGGATGTGGCGGGATTTTCATCCCGCTCTCGTAGTATTTCACAGTCGCCGCCTGGTGTTCGGAGTGCCGGAGGGCCGCCGCCTGGCCGCTTGGAAGGACCTGATCGAGAACCTCTGCAAAAAGCCGTTCCGGGCTGGAGATGATGTGAATGTCGCGCGTGTGCCACGCGGTGATCCGCCATGCATCTCCTTCCCTTGCCCACTCCAAATCCATGTGACCGGTAAAGCTGGTCCATTGCTTGGATTTCATGTATCCCAGTGCTTCGAAGCCGGCCTTGGAGTTGAACCGCGCCTCATCACCACCGGGATGCTCGCCGCGAATGAGGTAAATCTTCGCGAACTCAAACTGGTCCACGCTCTCCGTCAGACTGGACCAGAGTTTGATCTCCTCACGCGGAACGGTCCGGGAAGCCGGCGTCACCGGCCAGTCCCTTGCAACGAGCGCCGGCACCGCGTCCGCCGCCGCAGGGGCTGGCGCAGCATCCGTAACCTCTGCACCCCCGGCAGCAAACAACTCGCGGCTGCGAGGGCCAGGCAGCATCAGACCGGCAAAATCCGCGGACAGCCGCGCCATGTCCGGACCGAGGGCCAAGTAAGTTTCCTCCGACATCACGAGCGCAGTGATGATGCCGTCGTCATCAATGACGAGCCTCCCGGCCCGCCAGCGCACAATGCCAAACCACACCAGCCCCACAACTATGAGTAGAACGAGCGCAAAAAGCGCCCTCCTGGCGGGCCGCGAAGTTTTAGGCTGAAGGGCATGGGGCATCCTTCAGGGCATAGCCAGAACCCCGGGCTTGTGCAAAATAATTCTCAGGGCTCCGCATCGCTGCCGGACAGGTCACAGAGCGGGGGGAATCCGTCAACAATCCACGAACGCTTTCATGCAATCCATGAAAACCTACACTTAATTGATTGACAATGTTGCGCCGGATCGCTTTTCTTTCTGAAATTCAGCGAATTTCAATCATGAACTCAAAAACAGTCCTGCTTTCGATTGCATTTCTCACATCAACGTCACTGATCAGCCATGCGGCCCTCGCCTGGGCTGCCGGAGCACCTGGGCGTGGCTGGCCTATTGATGGCATTGGAGGTGGACCAGAGACCGACTTCCTCCAGGAAAACGGGGTCATCAATGCGTTGCCAGGCGCTGCTACCAGCGGCATTACCTCCGGGTCTTCCGACAACGACTATTACTTTGCGGGCACCTACTCGACTGCGCTTCCCGGCAACGTGGCTGTTTACGGTTCCTACTCGCCCATCGGTACGGTGGCCACGGATGAAACGGGAGCCGAGCGCGCTTACGCCGGTGGTGACCTCGACATACGCTACCACTTCAATCTCGCAGGCAGCTTTGGCGCGAATGATATGGCGGTCATCAGCTTTGAAGCGAATAACCTGCACGATGTCGGTGCTGGTACCCGTTTCGGTATCGAATTGTGGATGAATGGCGTTAAAGTCAGGGACGAGCAAGTCATTACGGCGGCAGCTCTCAACACCACATGGTCGTCGGCACCGTTTACTCTGGGCAGCGTTGGCGCAGTGACTGGCGCGGGAGCAGACAACATCGTTTCCCTCCGCGGCATCAGTTACAACGGTGCCGTTCCCGACGGCGGAAACTGGATGGGCATTGATTACGTTAGTCTCGACATCACTCCCGTTCCGGAGCCCGGCAGCAGTGCTTTGATGATCGCAGTTCTCCTCGGAGGAACATCCTTGTTCCGTCGGCGCCGTCCGACGGCTTAATCCCGGCGATAAAGACAACTGTGGGTTGATCCTGTGCTTTGCCAGCGCAGTGATTCTCTGTTGGTGTTGCGGCGCCTTTCGGGAGCACGTTTTACTGCATTCGCTCCTCCCATTGAAGAGTGGTGTCAGGAATTTCCCGCAAGGAAACCTAACAAGGGATAGTGCCCGCCCAATCCCGCCCCAGGGTTGTCATGCTATTCCATGAGTCCACTCGGTCCTCGCCAGGAACGGGTGATTCGCTCAACCTGCATGGGAACAGGGGCTGGCTACAGCAAAAAATGTGACAATTTCGTGGGGAAAAACATTGCCTTGTGATCTTCGGATTCATAAAACCATTCAGCATGAAAATCCGCTCCCTCCCTCTCTGCCTCTCTGTACTCGCGATCATGGCTATGCCCGCCGGGGCAGCGCTTCTCTGGACGGTCGGTATCGATGACAATGCCTGGCCGGCTGGAAACGGAGGCGGCGCGAATGCGAGCTTTGTCCAGGAGAACGGTGTCGTGAACCCGCTCCCCGGAAATCCTAATAGCCCGGAAACAAACGGCGCGTCCGACAATGATTACTATTTTGCCGGTACCTATTCCACGATTATCGCCTCGAACGGTGCCTACGCGCCAGTGGGGACGGTGACGCTTAACGAGGAATCCGCCGAGCGCGCCTTCGCCGGAGGGGACATCGCGATGCGATACCACTTCAACGTGCCGGCCACCTACGGCCCCAACGACCGGGTAACCGTGACCTTCGACGCCTTGAATCTCGACGGGAGCGGCGCTGACCCCCGGTGGGGAGTCGAGGTGTACATCAATGGAGTTCTCGTTCGGCCCGAGGAAGTCATCCGCGCCGCTCAGTTTGAAGTGGATTACACTTCACCGGCAAAGAAACTCTCCGAAGTCGGAATCGTCACCGGCCCGGGGGCGGACAACATTGTGACGTTGAAAGGGATCAGCTACAACGGCGCGGGAGGCGGCAACTGGCTGGGGATCGATTACGTGAGAATGGATATCGATAACTCACCCCTGGTTGTCAATACCTTTACCACGAGCGATGCCCTGCTTCGCCCCGGAGATTCAGCCACCCTGACGTGGAATCTCGCAGAGCCAACAGCAACGGTTTCGATTGATCAGGGCATCGGCGATGTGACGGCGAGGACTGTCGGAGGCACGGGCAGCATCGTGGTGAACCCGGTGGCCAATACGGTTTACACCCTCACAGCCACCTTCGGCGCGCTAACACAAACAAAGACAGTGACGGTAAACACGACGACATGGAGCGGGATCTTTGAAGCAGGAATGGACAACGCGTCGAATGCCGAATTCAGTCATGAAGACACTGCTGATGACAACTATTACTTCACCGGAAACTACACCGCCGCGGGCGGACCAAATCAGGTGGCCAACGAGGTCCTGAACGACGACGCCGATACGAACACCGTGGCCGGGCGCACGGGGAATCCGGCGCTCGGCTTTGAGCGGGCGTTAACCGAACTGGATCCGGTGCAGCACCTCTGGTTCGTTCCGCCTCCGTCGTTCGTCTCGCCGGAAGCCCGCATCCGGGTCACCGCGGATGTGTTATCCGCCAGCGGCAGCAATGCGCTGGAGTTCAGCATGAACGGGAATGTGCTTCACACGCGAACCGGAATCGCCGGGCCCACCCTTGTGCAGTTTGAAGTCACCGGACTCACTTCAACCATGGTTACCGGACCGAACAAACTCACTATTCGCCGCGCGGGCACGACGGTCGGCGGCAATGTGACCTTTGACTACGTCATGCTGGAGCACCTTCCGGGCACGCTGCCGACCATCACCGGCATCACCAATGACAGCATCCTCGGCACGCACACCGTGAACTGGACGTCGGCAGCCGGCAAAACCTACCGGGTGCAAAAGAGCACCGACAGCGGAGCCACATGGCTCGGGCTGATTCAGGGATTCCCAACCGGCGGCTCGCCGGGCACCAGCCTGTTCTTTGAAGACCGGGTGACGCCGTGGACGGACCCGGTGCCCGCCTATCGTGTCCTGCAGGAGTAACCGCCCGTCGTTTCCACTCATACCCTTTCATAAAATGAATACCCGTTTTCTCCTGCTGAGCGCCCTGATCATGCTTCCCGCGGCCTCCATTCCCGCAGCACCCGTCATCTCCGAATTTCTCGCCGACAATGACGGCGGGCTGAAGGACGAGAACGGCGAGGATCAGGACTGGATCGAAATCTACAACCCGGACCCCAACGTCGTGGATCTCGGCGGCTGGCGGCTCACCGACGACATAACGAAACCATCCAAATGGGTATTTCCCCCTTATCCTCTTCAGCCCGGGGCCCGGTTGATCGTATGGGCATCCGAGAAGGATCGGGACGTCGGCCAGTTCCATACCAACTTCCAACTGGATCAGGACGGAGAATACCTCGCCCTGCTCTCGCCTGCGGGTGTCGCGAGCAGCACCTTCGCTCCGTTTCCCTTCCAGACGAAGAATACCAGCTTTGGTTCGGGATTCTCCGGCGCGGTGACGGTGACAGATGGCACTCCCGCCATCATGACGGGAGGCACCCACTACAGCCGCGTGAAACTGAGTGGCACCGGCACCGCCAGCCAGGACGGCAACTCGCTGAATGTTTTCGATGACGCCCTCTCCCTGGCCGAGCATCAGCAGTATCTCTGGTTCGACTACAGCAGCCGCCTCAGTGCCATCCCCGCCGGGCAGAATGTCGTGGAGGCAATCCTTGAATGGAGCGGCAAGAACCAGCTGTTCGCCGGAGTGTCAGGGCTCAATACCGTCACCACACCAGTGGGACTTTTCATCCAGCCGAATGATGGAAACCGCGGCATTCCGACCATCGGCACGGGTGCCGATGGCAATGATCTCATTGATTTCTTCGCCGCCACGACAGGGTACGGAAGCGTCACCGTCCAGCAGGGCGAAAGCAAAACTTTCGTGTGGAATGCCACTCAACTGGTCAAGGACTGGCTGGCCGCGCCCGCTGCGGGCAACTACGGCAAATTCATTCTGGTTCCCGGAGCGCACCCCGCGTGGGTTGCATGGGATCAGAACCGCACTGGCCCCAAACTGACCATTCGCACTCAGGTGTCCCCGACTCCCGTCACCGCCCTCGGCTTTATGACACCGAGTCCCGGTGCCGCCAACTCGGGCGTTACCGCCGCCGGTCCACTGCTGCGTCAGTTGACGGAAAACCCCGTTCCGCCAACCGCTCCGGCGGCCGCTTATCCGGTGACCGCCCACATCATACCCGCCCAGGGAGGAGCCATCACTTCAGTCAGCCTGACTTACCGCAAAAACTACGAAACCGAGGCCAGCGTCCCCATGCTGGATGACGGAACCGGCGGGGATGCCGCCGCGGGCGACTCGATCTACACCGGTCTGATTCCCGCCGCCCAAATGGTGGCGGGTCAAATGATCCGCTGGCGGGTCACCGCCACGGACGCCGCATACCAAACCAAGATGCCGCCCTATCGTGATCCCATCGACTCGCCGCAGTACTTCGGCACGGTCCCGGCCGATACGTCAATCGTCACGCCGCTCTTCACCCTTCACCGCTTCATTCAGTCTCCCACTGCGGCTAACAACACGTCCGGGACCCGCTGCTCTGTTTTCCTCAATGGCGAATTCTACGACAATGTGGGCATCAATCTCCACGGTCAGAGCACCAGCGGCGGTGCCTTTCTCAAGAAGAGTTATGACATTGATGGCAACCGCGGCTACCGGTTCAAATGGTCCAATGACCCCCTCGTGCCCCGGGCCAAGGACATCAACCTCCTGACGATTTACGCGGACAAGACCAGACTGCGCCACGACCTCGCCTACGAAATGAACCGGGAGGCCGGCGTGGCCGCGCACTACTGCTTTTTGACGCACTGCCGGCTCAACGGCGCCTTCGACGGCATCTATGATTTCGTGGAGGACGGCGACGACGTTTACCTCGAGCGGGCCGGCCTGAACAAGGACGGGGTGCTGTATAAAATGTATAACAACATGCTCAACCCACTCACCGATGCCGTCACCGGAGTGGAAAAGAAGAGCCGGAAGACCGAGAACAACAGCGACCTCTACAACTTCGAGGTCGGCATGAATCTCACCGACGCCAATGCCCGCAAGGCGTTCCTCTTCGATAACGTGGACGTTCCGAAGATGATCAACTTCATGGCGGCCAATACCGTGACCGGCAACGTGGACCTGCATGCAAAAAACTACTACATCTACCGCGACTCCGATAAGACCAACCTCTGGACGCTGCTCCCATGGGATCTCGATCTCAGCCAGGGCCGGCTCTGGACCAGCGTAAACAATTACTTCGATGACGGCATGTACCTGAACGCCGGCGGCACGCTCAGCGGCACGGGCCAGGGACTGGTGTCCCGGATGTATGCCGTTCCCGAATTCTCGAATATGGCCAAGCGCCGGATCCGCAGCCTCCAGGACAAGTTCTGGAAAGGCACGGTCACGCCCGTTGCGACCCGCGACATGACACGATGGTACGACCGGCGGGTCAGCGAAATTGCGGGGCTCATGGGTGCGAGCTGGACGGTCGGGCAGAATGACACTCCGGGAGGAGACGCAGCTCTCGATTACGCCAGATATCCAGCCGCCGCATGGAAGAATGCCGGAGTCGCCACCGTCTCGCCCTTCGCCGCCTACACGATGTCTCAGGAAATTCAGCGCCAGATGGACACCTACGTGGTCCAGCGCATCAATACGATGAACGCGGATGGCAATGTCCCCCCCGCCTACAATCTCAATATCCTCACGCCGCTTACCTTCAGCGCCGTGGAACACGCGCCCGCCAGCGGCGATCAGGACCAGGAGTATTTCGCCATCTCCAACCCCAATACGATCTCGATCGACCTCTCCGGCTGGCAGATCACCGGCGGCGTTACCTACACCTTCGAGCAGGGAACCATCGTCAACGGAACCGCCACCGCGGGCACCAACGCCAACAAAATCTACGTCGCAGCCAGCCGCAATGCCTTCAAGACCCGCACGGTCTCTCCCAAAGGCGGCGAGAGCCTCAATGTCGTCGGCGGTTACCAGGGCCACCTGAGCAATTTCGGCGAAACCCTGAACCTCCTCGACAACACCGGCGTTCAGCGCGCCACAACCACCTATACCGGATCGCCCACACCGCACGAGCGCTACCTCGCGGTCACGGAGGTCATGTATCATCCTGGCGGCGACGGGCTGGCGGAGTTCATTGAGGTGAAGAACATCAGCACCAGCGTGACGCTTGACATGACCGGCGTTCACTTCAACGCCGGCATCGAATTCAACTTCACCGGCAGCACGATCACCAGCCTCGCTCCAGGCGCTCGCGCGCTGATCGTTCGTGACCTCGCCGCATTCACTGCGGCACACGGCGGAGGCCTCCCGGTGGCCGGCGTCTTTGCCAATGCCACGGCGCTGAGCAACGGCGGCGAAACCGTGAAACTCGAAGACCCTCTCAACAACACCGTCAAGGAATTCACCTACGACGACCTCGCTCCCTGGCCCGCCGCCGACGGCAACGGTGCGAGTATCGTGCTCATGCGCCCGGAGACGAGTCCGGATCCAGCGATTGCCGCCAACTGGCGCGCCAGTATTTCCCCAGGCGGCAATCCCGGAGGCGACGACGCCCTGCGCTTCTCCGGTGATCCCGCCGCCGACGCCGACAAGGACGGCCTAACCGCCCTCATGGAATACGAACTGGGGACCAGTGACACCTCCCCCGCCGGTATTGATCTCCATCCCGTCAGCGGCAGCGACGCCGGGCAGCCGTTTATCGAAATCACGATCACCCGTCAGCTCAATGCGGACGACGCCAGCTTCACCGTTGAAGCCTCCACCAATCTAACCGCGTGGAGCAGCTCCGGCATCGCTCTGCGCACCGCCACACCTCGAGCCGCCGGATCCGTCACGGAAGTCTGGCGTCTCACCGGCCCCGCCGCCGCGGGCGGCCGGGTTTACATCCAGTGCCGCTGCACCCATCTCTAGCAGCCGTCAGCGCCCGGTAACGGACAACTCTACTGCGATGGCTGCGCCTGGCACGCCACTGCGGAAAAGTTGGACAGCCACGCCGGAAAGTGAAACCACATCCAGAGCCGGGGCGGGAGGGCACAGACCTTCCGGGAGCGAACCATCCTTGCCCACCCTGAGCGCTGCGCGCGGCAGATCGCGAACGTGCTGCGCGACTTCTCAAATTGATCGTTGATTCCAGGGCCAAAATCCTGCATGGATTGCGGCCAGCGCCCGCGTGCATTCCGTGAAAGAGTGGAGCATGGTGCCGTAAGCGGGCCGTTCGTTGTGAACATTGATTCAACCAAAGCCACAACATGCGATGAAACATGCGATTCTCCTCATCACTGCCGGGTGCTTTTTGACGACTCCAGCGAATCTCCCCGCACAATTCGCCCAACTGAAACAACCGCTAAACACCTGGGTAAAGCGCAGCCCGCTAACGGATACGCCGGTTTCGCCGCGGCTCGGCTATGAAGGTGCCTGTGTGTGGGACAACAAACACCGGAGCATCATCCGCTACGGCGGGCACAATCAGGGAGGCGGCGGCGAACAGGGATCGGAGATTTGGACTTACGATCCACTAACAGCGAAGTGGGCGCTCAGGGAAACGAACATTTCGCCGCCCGGCGTGTGCTGCGGATCGCAGAATGTCTTCGATACCGAACAAGGACGATACGTCAGGTTCCCGTCGTTCAGTGGCAGTCACGGCTGGCAATGGTGGCGCGAGATTTATCTCAATGATTCCTCCGTATGGACTTACGATCCCGCGACGAATACCTGGCGCAATATGCGCCCGCTCCCCGCGCCGCACGTTGCACCCCTGCGCTGCGCCACATGGGACAGCTACGAGCAGGTGGCACTCGTTTTCGGCGGTGAAGGCGGACCGAAGGAGACGCTGGCCTACGATCCCTATCGCAACGAGTGGCGCTGGCTCAAGCCTTCTTTCCAACCGGAGCCGCGCAGCGGCGGACAGATGGCTTATGACTCGATTCACAAAGTTCATGTGCTGTTCGGTTCCCAATTCAATGACGACCCGCACACATGGCTCTACGACTTCAAAAAGAACGAATGGCGCGATGCCAAATCAGCCGTCATGCCGCCGACGGACAAGAACGATGCCGTGCTGACCTTCGATCCGTTCGAAAAAGAAGTGCTGGCCATCGTGAAGTCGTCATCCGGCAAGGAGGAGAACGAGACGCACACCCTGACGTCGTGGGCCTACAACGCGGGCGACAACAACTGGACGAAACTGAATCCGCAGCAGGAGCCTGACCCGTCCGGCAACCGCGCACGGCAGTTACTGTTCGCGCCGGAACTCGGCCTCGCCCTCCTGGAGAATTGCCCCTCAAAGCCGCGCGAACAGCAGATCTGGACATATCGCGCCTCCGCACCCGCCCCAAGGCAGGAACCCGTGGAGCCGCGCAATGAGCCGCGCCTTGTCGAGGATGGATCCGCCTCCGTGATTTCTGCGACTCGCGTCGAGCTGTCATGGAAGTCGCCCCCCGGCGAAGACATCGCCGGCTATCATGTGGAGCGCGCCGTTGTCGAAGTCTTCAGCGAGGACCAACTCAAGCGTCTCCGCGGCCAGACTCCGCCGCTCGCCGAACCGTCCGTCGGAGCCATCCGCCGGATCGGCGCCTTCACCCGACTCACCACCACACCGCTCAAGGCCACGGAGTTCACCGACACCACCATGGACCTCAGCAAGCCGCAAACCATCACCGGCGCACCGCTTTACGACCGCGACCTGCAAATCGAGCACCTCCACCTGTCGGGAAAACCGTATCGCCATGCCGTCTTAGCCTGGCGCATCCGGGCGCTGAATGCCGCCGGTATCGAAAGCGGTCCTGCTCCGCCCTTCTTTTCCATTCCCTCCGCACCGCAGTCGCTCTACAGCCGCGAGGACGGCGAGATCTGCCATCTCAAGTGGTCGGCGAATCCCGAAAAATCTCTCAAAGGCTACCGCGTCTATCGCATGGACGGCCGCTACGACAAAGACCCCATCCCCCGCCTCACCGCCGATCCTCAGACCACAACCACCTTCACCGACCCTGCCGCCGGCAAAGACACTCGCCGCTATTACATCGTCGCCGTGGACGCCCTCGGCCAGGAGGGATTCCCCACTTCACCGGTGTGGTTCGACCGTGAGTGGAAGGACTACTACAAGCCCTTCACCGGAGAGTGGCATCAGTAGGCGGAGGCGTCCCGCACGTCAGGGGTGCCGTCGGCCTCCAGTTTATCGAGCATCGGGAAGTCGTTGTCCTGCCCGCCGTCGTTCCGCAATTCACTTTACCTCTACTTTGAAAAACGCGGCATTGTCCGGCACGGTGAAGAGAAACTCGAGATTCCCGCTGCCATTGATGCTCGTCTGCGCCGGCAGAAACGGAAACGGAATGAAGGTGGTGAGGTCATTTGATTTCTTCAGGCCCAGCGTGAGTTTGAAACTGTTGTTGGCGCCGCGCGAGAGCAGCGAACCGACGTGGAGCGCCTGCACCTGATCGGCGGTATAGAGGCCCACGGCGGACGCATTGTTTTGCAGCAGATTACGCAGCGCACTGGAATCAGTCAGCGGATGGAAGCCCATCGGCGCGAGCGCGACTTCACTGCCGTCGTTGATGCCATCGCCGTCGGTGTCAGTGAGGTTGGGATTGGTGCCGTGAGTGTTGATTTCCGCGAGGTTGGTCAGTCCGTCGCCATCGGCATCGCCCGGGGCCACACCGAGGCCGGTCAGAGCGATGTCGAAGGGATGTTGGCCGGTGTCGTTGCTGGCAAGGTGCAGCACCGCGTTGCGGATCCCAAGGCCACCGGGCGTGAAGGTGACGACGAAAGCAGTGCTCCCCGCAGGCGAGACCGGTGGCGTGGGCGATGCCGTCACCGCGTAGTCGGCGGGATGTGCACCGTCGAAAGTGATGCCGAGGCCGGTCAGGTTGAAGTTTCCCGTATTTCTAACGGTAAAGGCGAGCGCGGTGCTGCCGCCGGTGAGCGCGCCGTGGAAATCCACCGTGGAGGCGTTGTCGGTGAGGGCGGTTCCCTCGGGTTGCTCGACCAGCAGCAGCGGCGCGCGGTTGGCAAAGAAGTAGGCCGCCCCTGCATCCGACGCGCTTTCGTCGGGTGTGCTGTTGATACCCGTTGTGCTGCTGTCCTCGCTATAGGCTCCCGCAATCACCGTGTCGCCCGACACCGCCACCGAGTTACTAAAGTAGTCGAACTCCCCACTAACGTCACTCTTGAGATAGGCTTGCTGGATCCACGTGGTGCCACTGCGAACGAAGACATAAGCCGCGCCCGAACTCGAGGCGAGTTCGTTGGGCGTGCTGTTTACTCCAGTGGTGCTGCTGTCCTCCCCAGTAGCTCCCACCACGACCGTTTCGCCCGAGACCGCCACCGCGCCTCCGAAATTATCGCTTGAACCGGCATTGCTCGCCTTCAGGTAGGCCTGCTGACTCCAAGTCATCCCAGTGCGAACGAAGATGTAGGCCGCCCCTGCGTCTGCGGCGTCCTCGTTCGGTGTGCTGTTGACCCCTGTCGTGCTGCTGTTTTCAGATAATGCACCCACCACCACCGTCTCGCCGGAAATCGCCACCGACCAGCCGAAATAGTCGTTTATTTGTGCCGACCCGACCGCCGCGGGCTTCAGGTATGCCTGCTGGACCCAAGTGTTTCCGCTGCGGCCGAAAACATAGGCAGCCCCAGCGTTCAACGCGGCTTCATTGGGCACGCTATTGATGCCTGTCGAACCGCTGTCCTCCACATTCGCCCCCACAACGACCGTGTCACCGGACACCGCGACGGACCATCCGAAGCTGTCGCTTGCGCCGGCGTTGCTTGCCTTCAGATACGCCTGCTGAGTCCACATGGCTCCGCTGCGCGCGAAGACATAGGCGGCACCCGCTCCCCCCGCGCTTTCATTCGGCGTGCTGTTGATACCCGTCGTGCTGCTTGACTCCCCAATGGCCCCCACCACGATCGTGTCACCGGACACCGCGACCGCATAGCCGAAATTATCGTATGTACCGGGATTGCTCGCCTTAAGGTACGCTTGTTGCGTCCAGATCGTCCCGCTGCGAACGAAGACGTAAGCGGCTCCCTCGTCGCCGCCACCCTCCTGTTTGGCCCCCACCACGATCGTGTCGCCCGATACTGCCACCGAGTAGCCGAAGAAGTCATATTGTCCCGGGTTGCTCGCTTTCAAATAGGCCTGCTGCGTCCACGCATTGCCGCTTCGAACAAACACATAGGCCGCGCCCGCGCCTGCCGTAATCTCGTCGGGCGTGCTGTTGACCCCCACCGTGGCGCTGCTTTCCGATCGGGCTCCCACCACCACGGTGTCACCCGCCACGGCCACCGAAAAGCCAAAGCTGTCGCCCGCCTGAGTGGTGCCGACCGCCTCTGGCTTGGCGTAGGCCTGTTGCACCGCGTTTACCAGTCCCGCGCCGAGGCCAAATCCCGTCAGGCGCAGCGTGGTGCGCGGAACGGGTTCCCCGCCGACGCTGACATTCAGCACGCCGGTGCGGAAGTCAGGCGCTCCCGGCGTGAAGGTGACGGTGAACGTCACCGTCCCGCCGGCTGGCACCGTCGTCGCGGCCGGCGCGGAAAGCGCGAAGTCGCTGGCATTGGCGCCGCCCATTGCAAGCGTCAGGCCGGTCAGGTCCATCGTGCCGAAGTTGCGCAGGGTGAAGGTCTGCGGGGTGCCACCAGCTCCGGTGGCGATGCTGCCGAAATCCACCGTCGCCGCATCCGCCAGCGGAGTGCCGGCGGGGTATTCGAGCCGCGGATTGGGCAGGGCGAAGGTGCAGGCCGCACCTGCACCCGAGGCACTTTCGTTGGGCGCGCTGTTGACGCCCGTGTTGCTGCTGTCCTCACCCGGCGAGCCGACCACGATGGTGTCGCCCGAAAGCGCCACCGAGATCCCGAACTGATCCCCCGCGCCGCTGCTGGCAGCCTTCAGGTACGCCTGCTGCGCCCACACGGTGCCATTGCGCATGAAAAGATAGGCGGCCCCTGAAGTCAGGGCACCCTCGTTGGGCGTGGTGTTCAGGCCGGTGGTACTGCTGTCTTCGCTTTGAGCCCCTACCACTACGGCATCCCCCGACACCGACACCGCGGTCCCGAAAAAGTCGCCTCCGCCGGTGTTGCCGGATTTCAGATACGCCTGCTGCGCCCAGTTCGTGCCGCTGCGGACGAAGACATAGGCCGCGCCCGAGTCCGGCACGCCTTCGTTCGGCGGGCTATTGACGCCGGTGGTGCCGCTGTCTTCCCGGGGAGCACCCACCACCACTGTGTCGCCCGCGACGCCGACCGAGGTGCCAAAGTAGTCGCTCGCCCCCGGGTTAGCCGGTTTCAGGTAGGCTTGCTGCGCCCACGTCGTCCCGCTGCGCGTGAAGACATAGGCGGCGCCGGATTGAGCAGCGCTTTCGTTGGGCGAGCTGTTGAAGCCCGAGGTGTTGCTGTCCTCACTGTGCGCTCCCACCACCACGGTGTCACCGGCCGCGGCCACCGAGATGCCGAAGTAATCGCCGGCCTGCGTGGTGCCGACCAGCGCGGGCTTCAAGTACGCTTCCTGGCTCCAGGTCGTTCCGCTGCGGGTGAACACATACACCGCCCCCGCACTGGCCGCGCTTTCATTGGGAACGGTGTTCACGCCCGTCGTGTTGCTGCTTTCGTTCTGCGCCCCCACCACCACCGTGTCGCCCGACACGGCGACGGCACCTCCGAACGAGTCGCCGTCTTGCGACGTGCCGATGGCGGCAGGCTTCAGATAGGCCTGCTGCGACCAGGTCGTCCCGCTGCGGACAAAGACATAGGCCGCACCCGCGCCGAACGAGCTGTCATTGGGCGTGCTGTTGATTCCGGTCGAGCTGCTATTTTCAAAGAACGATCCCACCACCACCGTGTCGCCGGAGACCGCGACCGCGATGCCAAACCAGTCGCTGGCCCCCGGGTTGCTCGCCTTCAAATAGGCTTGCTGGACCCACGTTCCGCCGCTGCGCACGAAAACATAAGCGGCGCCCGAATCCGCCGCGCTCTCATTTGGTGTGGCGTCGACGCCCGGCGTGCTGCTGTCCTCGCCATAAGCTCCCACCACCACCGTGTCACCCGACACCGCCACCGAGTAGCCGAAGTTGTCGCCGGCCTGCGTCGCGCCCACCGCCGCGGGCTTCAAATACGCCTGCTGCACCACTGGATCCACCGTCAGCGGATAACGCGCTCCTTCCTCCTCCACTTCAATCTTCAGGCCCTCCGGTGCCCGCGTCATCCGCGACGGAAGAATCTCCCCGTCCGCATCCCACACCTTCAGTCCGCTGTAAGTCAGCGCCGCCCCGCCGTTAGCCCGGACAAACCGCGCCGTTTGCCCGTCCGCGTCCACCTTCGCCTGCAACTCCCCGCGCACCGCCAGCACCAAACTCAGCGACCCGCCCGTCGCCCCTTCAGGCCGCTCCGACACCGTGAACCCGTGCTCCAGCCCGCTGCCGTTATTCACATACCATTCCTCCAGTCCCTTCGACCACTTCCGCGTAAACTTCTGTCCCCCCGCCGCGCCCTGAGGTGCTCCCTGCGGCGGCACTTCCCGGCCCGTCCAGCCGAAGCCTGTCAATTCCAGGCCCCACTGCCAATCCGCCCCCTGCGCCGTCGCCGTGAATCCGCGCGCATCCACCACCGTGCGCATTTGCTGTCCTGCATTCCGTGCCACAAAGCCGCCGCCCTCCGCTGGCGTGAACGCATGCCGCCCCGCTTCATAGGCCGCGCGAATATTTTGCCAGTCCGACTTCACCAGGCCCTGGGGCGTTTGGTCTGGCGAAGCAACGGCCGGGTTCGCGACGGCAGCGCAGAGCGGAAGACCTGCGAGCAAGACCAGGATAACAGGGCAAGCGATTTTCATAGGACGGGTATTCTTCCGCGTGCAGGACCTGAGATCAATACTATTCAGCGGCGTCGTAACTTCGCCGCTCATTCTCAAAAATGGCCAGCCATTCCGTCGCGGTGTAAGGTTCTACAATCTCCACGCGTACGAATGCGCCGCGAGCCAGCGAGAACGGCTCCAGCCGGAGCCGGGTTGGAGGCGATCTTTCTGAAATTGTTTTCGATTCCAGGTGGATACCGTTTCAACCCCCACTTCCTATGAAATCCCTTCCCTCACGTTCCGTCCTGCGGCTGCTTTCATTTTCCGCCGCTGTCACCACCTTTCCCGTGCCCGCCTTGAGTCAAACGTGGACCCGGGTGAGGACGGAAACAGCCAACGATCTCGTGGCGGTGAATTTCACCGATGCGCAGCAGGGTTATATCGCGGGTGCCTTCAGTACGCTGCTCAAAACTTCCGACGGCGGGGAAACCTGGACACCGGTGGCGACGCCGGTGAGCGCCAGTTTTGTCAGCGTGGCCGCGCGCTCCGCAGGCGAAGTCTTCATAGGGCGCGTGGGGCTGTATCGCACCAGCGACAGCGGCGGCCACTGGGATACGGATGTCGGCGGCTTCGAAGCTTCCTCCGGATCCATCTTCGACATCCTTTTTGTCAGCGCCACGAACGGTTTCCTGACAAAATCCGGCGGCATCTTCGCCACCGCCAACGGCGGGACGCAATGGAACCAGGTGGCCGATACGGGCCTGTTTCTCGATGATCTGCACCATGCGGGCGGGCAGACCCTCTTCGCCACCGGCGGCATCACCTACTCCGAGATTTTTGGATTCGTCAGTCGCGGCGACATGGCGCGTTCACGCGACGGCGGTCAAACATGGGAGGTGCTGCCACTGCAACAGCCGCCCATCAACGAAATCCACGCCGCGGTCTGGGAAAACGAGCAAACGGGGATCGTGTTCACGTTTACCAACAAAGCGCACCGCACTGCAGACGGCGGCGACACCTGGCAAGTTCTGAGCGCAGACATGCAAGACACGGAAGGCAATCCGCTGCCGGCCATCATCATGGATGCGGTGATCGATGCAGCAGGACACATCGTCGCGGTGGACTTCAGCGGCAACTTCCTCGAATCCGCAGATGGAGTGCAGTGGCAGGTCACCCCGGGAAGTGGCGAACCATTTTCTGCGCTCACCAAACTTCCCGACGGCTCTCTGATCGCCGTCGGGAACAGCGGCAATATCTGGAAGCGCACTCCACCGGGCCCATCCTCACTGCCTCTGGCCATTGAGGGCGTTCGTTATGATCCCGACAAACATTCCGTGACTCTTGATGTCACCGGAACCCGGGGCCGGGATTATGTCGTCGAGGTTTCCCGCGACCTCGCGGCATGGGAGGGAATCCAATCCGTCACTGCGGACGGCGCAAGATTTTCGATCAAAGTGGACGCGCCCACCGGCGCCACCACGGCGTATTTCCGGGTGGCTGAATCCAAAAGGCCGCCCGGGATCAGCCCGTGACCCTGCTTTTCCGCAAAGGCCGTGGCGGCGTACCGGGAATGAGTTCGATGATGGACCCCGCGCACTTCAGTCCCCCTGCATCACCCAGGCTTCATTGAAACGGGCATGACGGATCGTTTTGGCGGCGGGGTCGCCGTCGGTGTCTTTGGGCAGGTCTTTGCGGTTGAGGTGATAGCTGTAGCTGGCGTGGAGGGAGCCGTCGGCGGCCTGAATGAGGCTGGGGTAATGATAGCTCCCGGCTTCGGGTCCAGCGGGATCGCGTTCGAGGCAGCGTTTCCATTTCCATGTGCGGCCTTCGTCATCGGACAACTGGACGGCGAGCCGGTGGCGGCCGGTTTCGGTGTCGTTGCTGATGAGCGCCCAGTGGCCATTGCTCAGGGAAATGATCTCGGCTCCGGAGCCAGGGTTGGGCAGCGCGCTGTCGGTCACCGGCGACCACGTCAGGCCGCCGTCACGGGATTCGCTCTGCGCGAGCCGGTGCGGCGCGGGGCCATTGTCGCGCATGAGGGTGAGGAGCGACCCGTCCCGCCGGCGCGCCACGCTGGGCTGGATATTCCCTGCCCCGATGAGTGGCGCGCCCGTCCGCCAGGTGCCGCCCCAGTCATCCGTCACGGCCATGAGCGAGAAGGAAAATCCATCATGATAGAGCGGCACGATCAGTCGCCGTCCGTCGAGTACCAGCGGATGCGCGCGTGTCATCCAGCCGAGCCGCCGGTAGAGCTTGTCTGCGGAATGTTCGCGGATGGCCTTCAGGTAGTCACCCGCCTCCAACTTCTCCTTATCGGTGAGGGGCAGCGTCGCCGCCGCCTTTTCCAGTTCCGGAAGGCAGCGCGCCACCTCCGCGTCGAATTCCGGACCCGGCTTCACATGCAGCACCTCACTGGACTGCCAGCGCGGCGGGCCGTCATTTTGATAGTCGCTGCTGATGCGCACTTTCAGCAGCGCGCTCTCCCAGGTGTTGGCCATGATGGTGGTGTGCAAAAGCCAGAGCCGCTGCTGCGGGTCAATGAACAGGCACGGATTCCCATCGGGAAAGTCGGGCGCATCCGCCATAACGAAGCGGGCGCTCCACTGCCGGCTGCCGCGGCGCAGGCGCGCGCCCTCTATCTTTACATCGTCCGCCTTTCGCTCGCCGGACCCGCGAAACCAGCACACCAGCAGGTCTCCCTGCGGGGTTTCCGCGATGCAGGACGCGTGGGCATGCCACGTCTCCATGGGAAACAGATCCTCCGTTTCGTGCACCGGCACTTCGGCGGAGGCCACCGCGGCACAGGTGAGAATCGCGAGGAACAGACGGAGGCGGGCAGGACGGGGAGGCATGGGCGGACCTGTCGCTTTCCCTGCGCCCGCTGCAAGACATCATGCAACCACGCAGCAGCGGAGATGATGGCCCCGAATTTCACGCCGTTTCGCTCGAACACCGGGAAGTCGCGCCCCTGTTTGTGAAAGCTCTGATAGCGTGGCAACCTCAAGGATGGCCCGCTGTCGAGCATGCTGGAGGGAATTCCCGTTCGGCTTATGCGGCACACAACTCCCGTCGCAGCCATGCGGCGGCGGCAGTCCAGCGGCGGCGGACGGTGGCGGGGGAGATGCTGAGTTCGGCGGCGAGTTCGCGGGCGGTTTTTTCCTCGATGAACAGTCCGCGGACCACGCGGGCGGCGTCCGGGTCGTCGGCGGCAAGGGCATTCAGGGCATGGTGCACGGCTTCTTTGTCGGCGCAGTCGTTTTCCGGCGCGGCGATTTCAGCGGCCTCATCCAGTGGTGTGGCAAGGGCGGGCGGCGGGCGGCGGGCAGCGCTGCTGCGGCGGTGTTCGTCAATGAGCGTGCGTTGCATCACCATGCGCACGAGCCCGCTGAAGGCCGCGGGATGAGCAATAATGCGGGCCTCCCCGCGGCGGCAGATCTTCTCCACGGCGGTGTGCAGCAGGTCTGCCGGCTGCATGGCAAATGAGGCGGAGGTGCCCATGAGAAGGCATGCTGCCTGGCGCAACAAGGCGGGATAAAGCTGGGTGGTGAGAGTGTTCATGGAGTGGCGGGAAAATGGGGTTCCCTTCTTAAATGCGTTTTTTCGAGCCGAATCATGTCATCTAAATTCAACTTTCGGAGTAGCGGCGGTGACGGGTCACCGAAATCCGAGTGCCATTACGCTCCTCGCTGAAGGGTATCCGCAGACGACGCTTGCCTGATTTGTGCGCGAATGAATACACTGCGCATATCATGCGCTCACTCTCCGTCACCTTAGCCGCCATCATCGCCCTGACATCATCGCACGCCGCGGAGCAGGAGCCGCGACCGTTGTTTGTGGAAGGCTACGCCAGCGAAGTGAGTTACGCTCCGGGTGAGCAACTGGTGCTGCATCTCTCCAGCAGTGCCCGGCAGGTGGCGGTGGAAATCACCCGACTCGGCGGCAAGGCCGAGCGCGTCTGGGAGGGCGAGACACAGGCCATGGAACATGCGGTGCCGGAGAATGCGTCCTCCCACGGCTGCCTCTGGCCGGCGGCGCTCAAGCTCCAAATCCCCCCCGGCTGGCGCAGCGGATACTATCATGTGTCGCTGAAAGTGCGCGATGGCGGCGGAGCGTGGACCCAGCGCAATGCGCGCACCGCCGGGGGTGCCTGTTACTTCATCATGCGTCCGTTGCGCGGGACCGGTGCGGGCACTCTGCTTCAGTTCGCCACCAACACCTACAATGCCTACAACAACTGGGGCGGGTTCAGTCTCTACGCCTTCAATGGCCGCGCCGGCGTGCAGGGGCATCGCGTCTCGTTCCACCGGCCGCCTTCCAGCCAATTCGGAACATGGGAGCAATCCTTCGTCGAATGGGCCGAGCGCCGCGGCATCGCCCTCGAATACGCCGCCAACAGTGATCTCGAATTCCACCCCGAAATTCTCGAAGGCCGCCGCCTCGTGCTCAGCGCCGGCCACGACGAATACTGGTCCGCTCCCATGCGCGACAATCTGGAAAAATGGATCACCGCCGGCGGCAACGCGGCGTTCTTCAGCGGCAATACCTGCTGCTGGCAGGTCCGCAGCGAAGATGGCGGCAGCGCCCTCACCTGCTGGAAACAGAACTGGGCGAGCGACCCGCTCTATCAATCACGCGGTGACAAAACGGTCCTCCCGCTGCTCTCGTCGCTCTGGAGCCATCACCTTGTGAAACGGCCGGAAAACACCCTCACCGGCGTCGGTTTCCTCTGGGGCGGCTATCACAAAAGCCACGGCCAGCTCATGGAAGGCAGCGGGGCCTTCACCGTCCACCGTCCCGACCACTGGGTCTTCGCCGGCACCAGCCTGGCACGCGGCGCAGATTTCGGCGGCAAGGACACCATCGTCGGCTATGAATGCGACGGCTGCGAACTCGAATGGCGCGACGGCCTCCCCTTCCCTTCCCGCCGTGACGGCACTCCTGACAACTTTATCCCGCTCGCCACCGCCCCCGCAATCTGGCACCCTGACGATTGTCAGTGGTACGATAAATGGGAAGCCGGCCGCCAGGGCAACGCCGTCCTCGGCGTCTATGAACGCGGCGGAACCGTCTTCACCTGCGGCAGCACCGACTGGTCCCACGGACTTCGGGGCGGTGATCCTGCCGTGGAACGAATCACGCTCAATGTGCTGGAGCACCTTGGGAATTGAATGCTCCCGGGGCTTACGCCGGGGAGAAACAGAAGCTCTGAATCAGGCCCCAGCCCACCGTCTCTCCCATGCTGCTCCGGCGATGGCAGCAATCGTTGCCGCTGCCGCCTTCACCCTGTTCCCACACGCCACCGCGGCCGAACGGGTTCACTTGTCATCCCCGGGTTTCGGCAGAATCGGGACGTCGCAGAACGAAGTGATTAGTGTCGAGGACAGCGAACATGCTTCACGGCCGCTGGTTTTCCTGCTCGCGCCATTCAGCGCCCAGGCGCGCCGCCTCACGCAGCATCGGCTCGTCTTTCAAGGCTCCTCAGAATGATCGCCTGTCTCACTTCGTTCGGCTCGCGGTCCGTCAGCGTTTCGGGGGCAGGAGTTCCTTGACGGTGGCGCCGTGCTGGTCGCTCATGATGAGGACGCTGAAGCGGGTGGTGCCGTCGAGGTCGCTGGTGCTCAGGCTGGCG
>JANNVM010000502.1:0-22089 GCA_031414455.1 Verrucomicrobiota bacterium | reverse complement strand
TGATGGCGCTGGCGACGCCGCGTGAGTCCACGAGTGTCATGGCATACGGCGTGAGCATCGGGCCGAGTTCCCGCCACGGAAAAAGTAACCTCGCGCCCCATCATGAGGGACGGCAAACCATGGACGCGTGCCGACGCCAATTCCATTCCCACCTGGCAACTCGATCCCGATGGCCGGCACGCGTGGCTAATTCTGATGACCGATCCGACGCTGCTGCGCCTCGATTTGCACAGCCCCGGCGACAGCATTACAGCCGAGGACCGCGGGAAGATGATAGAAGGGAAAAATCCCGATTCCCGCTGCGCCCTCACCCTTCATCCTGACGGAAAAATCTACGCCCTGATCCGGACGGACAACGAAAGCGGATTCGGCACCGGTTATTTCCATCACCTCGTGCGCTACGATCCGGCGGCAGACAAACACGAGGACCTCGGCGTGCTCAAAGTGAGCAACCCGGACTACTTCGACTGGTCGCCCGGCCCTGACGGAAAACCGAAGCACCACAGCCATGGCTTTCACCGGCTGCCCGACGGCACGCTGACGCCCCTGCACGCACACATGGCGCTCATGGCCGCGCGCGACGGGGCCATCTATGCGACAATCATTTATCCGTTCACGCTGCTGAAGGTGGATGCTTATAAAATTCCCGCACCCGCCGCATCGGCCGCCTCCCGGTATCTTGAGGCGCTCAAGACGAAGCTCGACGAAGCCGCGGCCCGGGTGCCGGAGATCACTAAACTGGCGGAGCGCATCGCGGAGCGACACCAGCACGGCGGGCTGATCGGGTTTCCCTGGCTGGGCACGACGCTGGAGCAGGAACTCATGGGCCGCGCCGGCGGGCTGATGCACATCGGCTTTGATCGGGCGTGGAAACCGGAGCGCACTGCGGAGGAAAAGGCGAACGATGTGGTCATCTATGCATGGGACGACGCACCGAAAGAGGGCGACCTCAAGCGCGTGCAGGACGACAGGGCGAAGGGCCTGTTCGTGATCGGTTTCGGTCCGCGCAAATCCGCTGGCTTCGCCCCGCATGTCGCTGCCTGCGACGCCTGGCTCGACACCGGCGCCGGCGACGATGACCGGGTCATCCCGCTCAAGGATGGCCGCCGCACCGGGAAGACGAATCATTTCACCAATGCCGTGAACGGCTGGGTCTTCATCGCAGAGTTCGTGGGTGCCCTAACGCGGCACGGCAGGATGCCCGCGATGTGGAAAGCATGGATCACCACCGATGGGCGCGCGTGGTCCGACCGCTATTTCCAAAAAACGCAGTTTCACGATGAATTCAAAGTCCCGCCCGTGCCGCCCGGCGAACTCGCCGGACGCTATCTGGATCGCATCCGCTATTTGATTGAGCGTCTTCAGCTCACTGAACTCCCTGACATTCGCGCTTTTGCCGCTGACATCGCCGCGGAACTCCGGGCGGGCCGCAAAACGACCGTCGCCTCCTCCGGGCACATGGCGATGAGCTGGATCGGCCGCTGGGACGATGCGGCATGGGCGGTGAATCACGAAGTCCACGACAACGTGGACTCCCAGATGCAGAGTTTCGCCAAAGACACTCCCGACGGCGGCCTCATCCTGCGTCTCGACGCCTACGGCCTCCACCGCAGCGTGCAGGAGCTTTTCCAAAACAAGAAGCTGCGCGTCCTTCTCATCACTTCAGAGAATCCGCGTCCTGAATACGCCGTGCCTGCTTCCTATTCACGGTATGTGGACATGGGCTACGCGCACGGTGACGCCTGCGTGTGGCTCGACGGCTACCCGATTCCCATCCTCCCGCCCAGCGGCGTCATGCAGGTCGCAGCCTACGAGTGCCTCAGCGCGGAAGTGCTGGCAAATCCGTAGCCCGGGCCGTTTTGGCGATCTGACGCCACATGGAGCTTGGTGCTTGATGTTTTCTCCCTCCCGCCTGCAATCTGGAGCCGGAACCCCTTCGCCCCGTCCCCATGATCTCCGTCAATCACCTCACCAAACGCTTCGTCGGCCGCACTGCCGTGGACGACATCTCCTTCCATGTCAGCAAGGGGGAGATTGTCGGCTTCCTCGGGCCTAACGGTGCCGGAAAATCCACCACCATGCGGATGCTCACCGGTTATCTGCCGCCCAGTTCCGGCACCGCCGCCGTCGGCGGATTCGATGTCTTCAACGACTCGCTCAAGGTGCGCCGGGAAATTGGCTACATGCCGGAGAGTGTCCCGCTCTACGACGACATGCGCGTCGAGGAATACCTCAAATTCCGCGCCGGACTCAAGGGATTGCGCGGGCGGGCGATCAAGGAAAACATGGGACGTGTGATGGAACTCACGTCCCTCAAGGACGTCAGCCGCAAGATGGTCGCCAGCCTCTCCAAAGGCTACCGCCAGCGACTCGGCCTCGCCGACGCCCTTATTCACCGCCCGCGCCTCCTCATTCTCGACGAACCCACTAACGGACTCGATCCCAACCAAATCCGCCAGGTGCGCAGCCTCATCGCGCAGCTCAGCGAAGAGCACACCATCCTCCTTTCCACACACATCCTCAGCGAAGTCCAGATGACCTGCCGCCGTGTCATCATTATTCACAAAGGCAAAATCCGAGCCGACGATTCGCCGGAGAATCTCACCAAAGCCAGCCGCACCGCCTCAACCATCACCGTTGAGATCAAAGCTCCCGCCGAAGCCGCCGTGGAGAAACTCCAGAGCATCGCCGGCATCCGCCGCGTCACTCCACTCGCCGAGGACGACGGCTGGCAAACCCTCGAAGTGAAACCCGATGCCGACAGCGACGCCCGCGAGGAAATCAGCCGTGCCGCCCGCGACAATCACTGGCCGCTGCGCGAACTCGGCAGACGTCAGGCCACCTTGGAGGACGTGTTCGTGGAAATCACGCAGCGGGAATAGGACCGGTCATACCAGGAATCCCCGGCGTCGCGGCAGTAACGGTCGGACACGCCCTCCGAAAACCGCCTCTTGCATTACCATTTCGGCCCTTCTACTACCGCACACCGATTTCGGGCTGTAGCACAGCTTGGTAGTGCGCTTGCATGGGGTGCAAGAGGTCGTGGGTTCGAATCCCGCCAGCCCGACCAATCGGTTTCTCTTCGGGAAACCGGTTTCCGACCGGTCAGATACTGCACGGGAAAAATAAAGCGACGCGGGGACCAGCGGGGAATTCGTTTTGAGGCTCCGCATCACCAGCCAAGTGCCTACTTGCAGCAATCCACAGGCACCGCTTGTCCGGGGCAGGGGGTGTAGGGCCTCTGCTTCAACGCCATGTCTTCACTCGTCAGTATGAGCGGTTGGGCCTCGGGGGAAGTTTGACAGCCGGACAAAAGCATGGTGGCGAAGATGGCGAGGAGCAGTGCGTAAATTTTCATATTCAGTATAATATCCAGAATAATTAGGCTGTCAAATTTCCTGAATGATGGAACACTGTCGGATGGGGCTAATTGGCGGAAGAATTTCTACCAGCCCGCTCCCGCTTCAACCGTTGCCGCACCGTGCGCCCGAAACCGGTGCGCCAGGGCGGCATCCTGAACTCCAGGCTCACCGCAACACTGACTCACTCCCTCAAGGATACCGGCCTTGCGATTCCGGATCCAATCGCTGTGATCATCTGCCACTCTGCCGTTTTGAAAACCAGGTGCCGGCTGATTTGCGCTCCGGCCCGCACGCAACTGACAGTTTTGCTCCCCGCGCCGGCATTCGCCGGCTGTCACGGATGAAGAGGAAGTGCCGGCTGCGCCGGGTTGCCTTCAACCTCTTTGTTCAGGGGCGGTGTGGCGGCGACGGCATCGTGACCGCCGCCTCTCTTATGCGGGATGCGGGGACGAATCGTATCATGAGGAATGCTGGAACCGGCGCTATTCGATAGGAGCGTTGACTCTAATAGGCCGCGACCCGATAGAACCGTTGCGGGACACCAGCCACCGGGTCGCTGACACTGTGTGGCGCTCCCGTTCCACCGAACGTGGCAAGGGTTCTCCAGGCGTCCGGCTGGGAGAGGGCTTCCCCGGATTGCACAGTGTATCTCCGCCCGGAGGCGGTCGCAAAGGAGAACTCAAAGTTGCTGCCGTTGCGTCTCGCGTTTTCAATCACCGGCTGCTGCGGCGGCGGCTGCCCGCCGGCTTTTACCAGGAGCAGGTAGTTGAGGCAAATCGAAGGGTGGGACTCCAGAACGGTCAGGCGCAAGGTGTCACTGATTCCGGAGAGATTGACGGTCGCCGGATGCCCATTCCCATCGGTCAGGCGAATATAACTGAATCCACAATTCTGCCTGTCTGGAATCAAAAATGTTCCCTGCATCCTGCGATCACCGGTGATCATATCCACTTTTTCCAGATTGATCTCAGCAGAAGAAATTCCGGCGGCGCGCAGATAGACGCTGTAAATGTCAGGATCAACTTTCGACGTGTAGTTCAACCACTCCGTATCAGCGATATGCCGCACGTGGTAATCGCGCACCCGGGCCATCGCATGTTTGGTTCGCATCACGTCGAATGTCTCGCGCGTACTGACGCTGTCAGCCCCCCGGCAGGGGCAGTTCACCACACTGGTTGTGCCTTTAATCGTGGCGAAGTAGTCAACATCCAGAACGCCCGTTTGTCCGGCATAGCCAAGCGCTGGGTTGCCGGGCGTCCGGTTGCACTGGGCGTCGAAGCCCGAAGGGGCCGGATCCAGTTGATAGGCTCCACTGTTGTAATTGTAGTCTTCAGATTCCAGGATTTTAGCGCCGGATTCATTGAAGGTATCGAAGTCCAAATGCGCAGTCTGAACTCCGGGAGCGTTCGATACGGTAATCAGGGCTGAGTAGCGTCTGTTTGGCGTCAGTCCGCTGAATGTGACGATGCGGTCGGCGGGATCTCCGGTAATGACCAGATTGGCCGTTTCGTCGAAACTGTTGAGAATCAACTTTATGTTGCCTGCGGCGATGGGGCTGCCTGAGGAAGCCTTGAAGGTGATCCCGTTGCCAGCCGAAGCAAATACAGCCCCGTTAGGAGGAGACACCAGGGTTATTTCATTTGGTTGAATTCAGCAGCGCTGCGGCTTCTTTGGAGGCGAGCCAAATCCGGAGGTCGTCGTGATCGGCGCGTTCCTTTAGGGGCTGCCCCTCCACAGGGAGCGGCTTCATTTCCAGCCGGGTGGCGTCAAACAGCTCCCGGGCTTCCTGAATCCGCCCCTGCCGGAAATGGCTCATCGCGCGGTAAAACCGGGCGGCATGGGAAATGAGCAGGCGGTCTGCTCCGGACTGAACGGCACTGTGCTCTGCGGCGGTCAATGCGGCGTCAGCTGCCGGATAGCCGCCGTTCCGGTATTCCGCCATGCCCTGGCACAAATGATACCATGCAAAGTATGCCTCACTTCCGCCTAGGTCCACCGCGCGGCGCGCGAGATTGACCGCGGCGTGAAGGAGTTCCGGATCAGAAGTGGGAAGCAGGCAATATCCCTGAGCGGCGCGGGAGGCGACGGAGGGCGTCTTAGTGTCAGCAGCTTCGCGGAGCACCTTCCGGCAGGTCTCCGCGTGTTCTTCCCCCATGTTGAGCCACGCTTCCAGCGTGGTGAGTTTTAGTGTCACCATCGAGCCTCCCGCGGGAGATGCCGCCAGCGTCCGGATCCACGACTTCGCCTCCGCAGGACGGCCGGATGAAACATAGAATTCAGCCAGTTTGGCAATCGCGAGGAGAGTGTCGCGGTGTTTCAATGTTAGCGTCTTCCTGTAATCATCAACGAGATCCGTCAACATTCGGATCGCCTCCTCACTGTTCCCGTCCACATTGTAAACGGACTCCGCCAGTTCGCTCCGGCAGCGCAGCGTATCGGAGTGATTCAATCCGTTGACGTCCTTGCGATAGTTGAATTCCTCGCGGCGCAACCTTGCCGCTTCGGCGGGGGCTCCGTAATCATGGAGCAGGTTTGCCAGGGTGCGCATCATCGCCAGGGTATCCGGGTGCGATGCGGTGTTTACGCTGACGCTGAGGTCGAGCGCTTTCCGCAGCAGCCCGATAGCCTCCGGGGCGCGGTAGGTAGCATGATAGGAGAGCGCCAGTGCGTTCATGGCCCTCAGGCTGTCGGGATCACCGGGTCCGAACGCCCTTTCGGAAAGACCGAGCACTTCCATGCGCAGCCTGAGAGCATCAGCAAGCCTGAAATGACTCTGATAGGATGCTGCCAGCATCTGTTTTGCACGGAGGGTCTCCCGGTGCGCCGGACCATTCAGTTTCAGTCTGTTCGCGACCACTTCCTCCCGCAGCGCGAGTGCTTCGGCGAAGCGACTTTTTCCATCGCAGGAATTAGCAAGGTCGCGCATTGCACACAGCGTGTCCTCCTGCTCTTTTCCATAATTCCCAATCCGGAAATCCAGTGCTTTTTTGTGAAGAATGATCGCCTCGTCGTAGAGGCCCAGGGCGTGATAAGTCCTGCCCAGCGCGCCCTCGAATTTTGCCCGGCGCGCTGGCTGGCCGGCGAGGCCTGTCTCAAGCTTCCTTGCGGCGCGATCAAGTACCTCGACCACCGCGACAGTGCGGCCGTCGCGCGCCGGATCAGGGCTTTCGAATACCTCCGTCAGGAACTCCGAGACCTGCTCGGCGTCTTCACGGGCTGTTTTTTCATCACTCGTTTTGGCAGTCGCAAGCCTCTCGGCGCCGGTGGCTCGAAACGCCTGCCAGACGCTCACGGTTGTCGCTGACACCAGAACCGCTGCGACAGCGGCTGTCAGGCGCAGGGCCATTTTGTTGCGCCGCGCAAACTTGCGGAAACGGTAGGCCGCGCTGGGCGGGCCGGCGCTCACCGGTTCATCGGAGAGGAACCGGTGAATATCGAGCGCAAGGCCGTTGGCAGTTGCGTAGCGGCGCGTGCGGTCCTTTTCGATGGCCTTCATGACGATCCAGTCGAGATCCGGCTCCACCATTCTGCGGAGTTTTTCCGGCGTGATGTGTCTCGCTTTGGCCAGCGAGGTGCGCTCGTCTCCGGCAACATTGCTGAGGCGTGACGACGGTTTGGCCGGCTCCACTTCACGGATGATGCGCCGCATTTCCTCGTAGCCGGCGGAGACAAGCGTCCGGGAATCAAACGGAGGTTTCCCCGTCAGCAACTCGTAGAGCAGGATGCCCAGCGCATAGATGTCGCTGCGGGTGTCTATATCCAGTTCGCTGATCGCGGCCTGTTCCGGGCTCATATAGGCGGGCGTGCCGATGAACTGCTCGAAGCGCGTGAACAGGGTTTTGTCAGTAAGCCGGCCCCGGGTGGCTTTGGCGATACCGAAATCAATGACCTTCACCACGGGGCGGTCCCCATTGAGCGTGACCATGACGTTCGACGGCTTGATGTCGCGGTGGATGACTCCTTTCTGGTGCGCGTGATTGATGGCGGAGCAGACATCGGCAAACAACTCCAGCCTCTGGCGCGAGGTGAACTCCTGTTCGTCGCAGAATTTCGTGATCGTGATGCCCTTGACCAGCTCCATGACGAAATAGGGGCGGCCTTTGTCCGTGGCCCCGGCGTCGTGGACCTTTGCAATATTCGGGTGATCCATCATCGCGAGGGCCTGACGTTCGGCCTCGAAGCGGCCGATGACCTCCTTCGTATCCATGCCGGCCTTAATGATCTTGAGGGCCACCCGGCGCGTCACGGGTTCCAATTGTTCGGCCATCCAGACGACGCCAAATCCACCCTCACCGATTTGCTGGAGCAGCTTGTAACGTCCAATCATCGCTCCGCTCTGCTCCGGCTGGAATGGCGCCCGTTCCCCGGAAAGGTCCGGAAAGCCGGGTTCTGTCACGCTTTCTTCCATGAATCCCGCGACGTCGTGTGAACGAAGCAGAGCCTCAATTCTGGCGCGAAGTTCCGGCTGGCCGGTGCAGGCGGCGTCAAGATAAGCCGAACGCTCTGCGGGAGGCAGGGCGGCGGCGGCTTCAAAAATCTCTTCTTCCGGGTTCATGGTCAGTGTGGCGGCAACTGAAACATGGCCGCCACCTCTCATATGCGAGATGCGGGGGGAAATCGTATCACGGGAATTGCTGAAATCTGAAATTCGCGGCTCAACCAGCACTGATGGCCTGGTGCAGCCAGGCGCGGGCGAAGGTCCAGTCGCGTTTGGCCGTGGGGACGGAGACGCCGAGCAGGGCGGCGCATTCTTCAAAGGAGAGACCGGCGAAGTAACGGAGCTTCACCAGTTCGGCTTTGCGGGCGTCGTGAGCGGCGAGGCGGTCGAGGGCATCGTGAACGGCGAGCAGTTCGTCGCTGTCTTCGGGCGCGGCGATTTCGAGGCTATCGAGGTCGAGGTGATCCTGGCCGCCGCCGTGTTTGGCGCACATTTTGCGGCGGGCGCGGTCCACGAGGATGCGGCGCATGGCCTCGGCGGCGGCCCCGAAAAAGTGACCGCGGTTTTCGAATCCGGCATCACCCAGCCGCAGCCAGGCTTCGTGGACCAGCGCCGTCGGATGGAGCGTGTGCCCGGCGCGTTCCGCTGCCATTTTCACGGCCGCGATCCGGCGGAGCTGGGCATAGATGGCCGGCATCAATTCGCCGCACTCCCGTTGATTCCCCGGGCGCATCGCCTGGAGGATCCGGGTAACATCTTCGGCTTCCTGAGGCTCGCCGGGCATTTTCGGAATCCTGCCGGGCGTTCTGCCGCCGCGCAATTCCGCAGATGCGGCGGAGCCGGATCGCGGAGGGGTTCGCGGGAGAATCAGTCCGCCGTCGCCTGATATTTCAGGGAAATGCTGTCGCCTCCTTTGAGCTTCACACTCAATTCGCCTCCGCCGCGTTTTAGTGTTAGGCCTTTGTAGACCTCGCCGGAAACGGGATCGAGATCAAACATGAGTTCCGCCTTCACCAGTGCCTCGCAGGTCACTTCCTTCGCCTTTGGGTTGTCAATGAAATAGGTCTGGGCCGCGAAAGCGATCTGCTGGAGGTTGTTCTTCACTGCTTTGGCAGGGGCCTCCGCGCCCTCCTCGCGTTCCGCCCGGCGCGGGGCCTCCTCTTCGGCGGGGGCGCGGGCGGTCTTGTAGCCCGCGGCGGCTCCGGCGGCAATCAAGGCGATCGGGACCGCCGTCGCCTGCACCAGGGTATGCTTGTGGTTCTCGTTCATGTTGGACATAAACAGCATGCCTTCGGGTACATTGGCATAGACCCCGGCGGCCGGCGCGGACGGCACGGGGAACAGCGAGAGCACGGTGCCTATCATTTCCTCAACCGCGCCCGGTGCACTTCCCGCCTTCATGGTCTGCGCCATGACCCCGCTGGAGAAATTCATCAGCGCCTTCATACACTGCGGCGTGGCATAACTGAGGCCGTTGCCCTCTGCGGGCAGGCCGGCTGTGGCCTTCTTGAAATCTTCGCTGCCGGCAAGCGTCTCTCCTTTGCCCGCGGATTTCGCCATGTCCAGATGGCTTGTCAGGATGATGCGCTTGCTCTTCTGATCGTGATAGAGCACCGGCTTGAAATAACTCAAATCGCCGGGCATCGGCGCATGGGGACTGATGACCGTGAAGCCGTCGCCCTTCTCTATTGCCACGGCATCGTTCTCGTCCAGCATGGCGAGGAGCGGCGGCATCACGAAGTCAATGTCATCGAACGCGAGCATCACCTGGATGCCGGGGATCTCCACCGGCGCTCCGGGAACGGACAGCTTCTTCCCTTCGTCTATCCGCAGTGCGACCATGATCCGCGTATTCAGTTTCCCGATCAGTTCGCCAACACTCATGCTGAGCCCCGGCACCGGCAGCGAAAGCGCCAGCTTGTACTGCAGGAACAAGTCTTCCTGCCCGGTCGCTTTGATCACCGCCTCCGCGGTTTCCAGCAGGGCCCCGAGGCTGATCTCCATCTGCATGGCCATGCCGGCGTCCGCCGGCGCGAAGGACGTGATCTGAAACGGTGCCGCTTTGCCGCCGAAAATTTTCATCAGCCCCTACGCTCCGTCCGGCATATAGAGCAGCGCACGGTTGTGATAGAAATCCTTGCCGAGCCCGCGGGAACTCATGCCGATCGCCTTCACCGAATTGAAACCCAGCGCGTCAATGATCTTCCCGGCGCTCAGTTCTTTGGGAATGGCCGGTGTGGATTTCCGGGCGATCCCGATGAGCCGGTCGCCCAGTTCACCCAGCGACGCGAAGTCGCCATCAACGTCCATGTAGGTGAAGAACAGCCCGCCGAGTTCGAGATGTTTGGCGACGGCGGCAAAGTGTTTCGAGCCATCCTCCGGTTTCACCGGAATAACTTGAGCGGCGGCGGAAGTGACGAGCGCCGCACTGACAAAGCCCGCGGCAACGGCGTGTTGGATACGATGGAGTATTCTCATAGCGGCCCGCACCGTAGCGGCCAATCCCCCCCGCGCCAACAAAATGAAAAACCGCGGATCACGCCGGCGGCGTATCCCGCACAATTCTCCCGCCGAGAGAGAGGATGCGCGCGTTGCCCTTGGCGGCCTCGGCGTCGGCGATGTTGCCCATCTTCACATAGATCTGGGACAGGCTGGTCCATGCGAGCAAGTCATTCGGCTTCAAATCGGTGGCCATGAGGGCGGCCCCGAGCGCGGCCTTGAGATCGCCGCCGCGCATGAGGACCATGCCGAGTCCGTGCCATGCATCGAAGCACGAGGGATCGAGTTCCGCCGCGCGGCGGAAGAGCACCGCGGCTTCCTCGAGTTCGCCCACGGCCACGGCCCCGCTGGCGTCATCCAGCAGCGAGAGCACGGACGCGGGTTCGTTGCTCATGGGGAGGGGATTTACTGCACGGCCTGGGCTTCGGAGCGCCGGGAGGCGAACCATGCCTTGAGCACGGGATTGGTCATGCTGCCGTAGCCGCCGCGGAAATACTGCATGGCACTCATATAGCCCTCGAACCCGCCAGGCCCCTGAAAGTCCGGCATCTTCGCCGCCGCGTTGTGGAAGGTGTGGCTCTCCACGAGCGCCTTTTTCTGCTGCTCCATGTCGGGATTTTTCGGGAGTTCCTTTTTCACCACATAGACGAGGAGCAGGCCTTCCGGCACTTTCAGCGGCGACGACATCTCACCCGCCTGGAGCCCAGGCTGCGCGGGGCCGCCCATGCCGGCCTCGCCGGTGATGGTGCTGCTGATAAGTTGAGCGTTCGTGGTGGTCTGCGGCAGCGGGGTCTTCTTTGAAAACACCGGCAGTTCCGTCGCCGTCAGCATCGCCTTCTCCATGGCCGCGTCCTTGAAGCTCTTTCCCTCTTTAATCGCCCCCAGAATGTTGGAGCGCGCACTTTCCGCAGCGGTCATCAGCGCCGCGTCCACCTTGTCTGCCTTCAATTTGTCGGAGATCTTTTGCTTCACCTGATCCAGCGGGAGCAGGGCGGCCGGCTCGACGCCGGTCACCTGGAAGAAACAGTAGGAGCCCTGCTCCGCGCCTTCGATCCAGGTCTCCGTGTCATTGAGTTTCGCTTCGAAAATGATCTTCGCCGCGTCGCCGCCACTGGAAGTGATCTTCTTAATGTCCTCCGGAGCGGCAGCGGCAGTGAACGTGGCGGTCTTCACGCCAAACGGCTCCGGTTTGGCGGGTTCGACTGGTTTTGGGGGATCAGCGACCGGCTTGTTATCGTCAGCGGTCGCTTCAACCGGCTTCGCGGAGTCTTCCGCTGGTTTGGCGGCATCGTCAGCCGGCTTTGGCGCATCTTCTGCGGGTTTCGGCACCTCCGGGGCATCAGCACTCTCCTCAGGGGCCTGGCAGGGATCTGACGCCGGCTTCACCGGATTGGCTTCCGGCTGGTTTTCCGCTGCGGGGATCTCCACGGGTTTTACAGGGACTACAGGGACTGCCGCCGGTTTCGGCGCGGGCTCAGCGGGAGCGGGAGGCGCAGGCGGGGTGATCAGTTTTGCCAGTTCATCGAATGTCTTGCCGCCGCGGTCTTCGGCCACAATGCCGTCGCAGAGCGCGGCCACGTTCTTCAGCCATGCGGTCTTCGCCACAGTGGTCTCCGCTGCCTTTTTCTGATGTTCCTCCATGGCCTTCGAGTGATCAGCCAGGGCTTTGGTATAGATCTCCTGCTGCGCCGTGTATTCATCCTGACGCTTCTTGTATTCCTCCTCTTTGATCTTCTTCTGGTCCTCCGGCAGCGCGCTCACGTTCTCCATGGGAAGCGGGGGCGGGGGCTGCGACGGAGCCACGGGGGCGACCGGTGGCTTCGGGGCTTCAGTGATAACATATTTCACGGTGCGTTTCTCCTCGGAGAGGACCAGTGGATCCGCGGCCGGCAGCGGGGTCTTGTCGTCCGGCTTGGCGACGGCCTCTTTCTTCGCCTTCTCGGCGTCGTAGAACTTTTGAATCTCCTCGTCGGTTACGGTCTGCGCTTCGTGGGCCTTTTTATCAATCAGCACCGTGGCCGCCGTGGTCTTCTGATTGGCCTGAGCGTATTCCGCATCCGTCTCCGCCGGTGACGGGGCATAGGAGCCTCCGACGACCTGCGCCAGACGCTGGAACAGCATCACGTCGCGCAGTGTGGCGAACAGCTTGGTCTCGGTCGCTGCGCGGTCGCCATGCGCGCCGCCGGTCAGAAAGGACTCCAGCTTCTTCGCGTCAAACTTTCCGTTGGTCCGAAACGCTCCGACCTGATCCTTGATGAATTTTTCGAGATCCTCGCGCTCGACTTCGATGCCGAGATTCCCGCACTCCTCGCGCATCACGAGGATGTTCGTCGGATAATCCACATCAATGTGGTTCTCGTCGGTCACCGCCGTATTGACGAGGTCGCCGGCCACCTGGCCGAACTGGGTCACCGGATCATTGCCCTCCCGGTCCATTGCCATCTGCGCCAGTTGTCCGGTGATGCGCCGCTGCCCCTCGATGATTTCCACTTCGCCGACGGTGAAGTCCCGGCCATAGACCGAGCCGACCCGCTGCGAACTGCCGGCACCCTGACCCTGATTGGTGTTCGGATTGAAGAAGAACGTGAAAGAGATGATCACCGCGGCGGCGATGAGGCACATGAGGATTTTGTGGTGCTTGCGAAAGGTTTCGAGCATGGCTGATAAGGACCGGGAAGGCGATGGAGGGGTGAAGAAGCCGCGGCGATCCTGACAAAAACAGTCCGGGCGGCAGGGGGGCGAAACTAGGAGCGCCCTTCGGGGGCGGCAACTGGTTTTTGAGGCAGCGCGTCCTGGGCGAACGGCCCTCGGGCAGCGTCAATATCGGCGCGGGTAAAAAGGGCCGCGACGGGCACACCGGTGGCTTCGATGGCCTCCCGTCCGCCCTCGCCGCGGTCCACCACGACGATCACAAAGGCCACGATGCCGCCCTCGGCGCGGACTTTCTCAATGGCCTCCAGCGTGGATCCGCCGGTGGTGACGGTGTCGTCCACGATGACGACGGTGTCGCCGGACTTGAAATTGCCTTCGATGAGTTTGCCGCGCCCGTGGGTCTTGGCCTGCTTGCGGATGGAGAAAACCTGGAGGTCCGCGCCGTCGCGCGCGGCGCCGATGCCAATGGCGAGAGCGACGGGGTCGGCCCCCATCGTGAGGCCGCCAATCGCCGCGGGCGTGACGCCCAGTTTCGTGGACATCTCCTTCACGAGCGCCCAGCCGGCCTCTCCAAGGGCGATGGCTCCCTGCGGATCGAGCGTGGTGAGGCGCGCATCGCAGTAGAAGTCACTCTTCCTGCCGGAGGCGAGGGTAAAGTCACCGTAGATGACGGACTTGCGGCGGAGAATGGCGAGGAGGGAGCTGCGGGCGTCGGACATGGGGCGGGATAAAGCGGCAGCGGCGGAAGTGGCAACGGGAAAACCGCGCGGCGGGCGGGACGCAGATTTCCCCAGGAAACACGGGCGCCGCTGCGTCGTTGCGTTCGCCGACTGCTTTCCTAAGATGCCCCCTGTGACTCACCGTTTTGTTTTTCCCGTTCTGCTCGCCGGCATGGCTCTCGCCCTGCCGGGCGGAGTCGTTGCTCAGTTTCCCGGCAGCCCGGCCGCGCCGAAGCCCGCAGAGAATACCGCACCGGCGGATCCCACCAGGGCGATCGAGAAACTGGGCGGCACCCGCTTCAAGCTGGGCGTGCTCGAGTTCGATCAGAAGTCGCGGGAGATTCGCATCCCGGCAAAGGTAAACCTGCGCGAGGGGATGCTGGAATATGTGCTCGTCCACGAAAGCGGCAAAGTCCATGAGTCGCTCTTCAGCACCACGGTTAGGCCGACCGAACTCAACGTCGTGCTGCTGCTCCTGAACTGGAAACAGAGCGACGCGTTTTTCGATTTCACCGAACCCGAACGCGGCGGCGTGCCGGTGAAGGGTGCGGAGAATCCGCCGGCATCGCAGGTGGAAGTCCATGTCCTCTGGAAAGACAAGGACGGCAAAGAGCAGACCTGCCGCGTGGATCACTGGCTGCACCAGGTGGAAAAGAAAGCCAGGATCACGGTGGAGCCTTTTATTTATACCGGCTCGCTCGTGATGCAGGACGGGAAGTTCCTCGCCGAGGAAACCGGCAGCATCATCGCGCTGTATGTGGACCCGGCCTCGCTGGTGAACAACCCGCGCGACGGCAACGACCTCGACGATGTCTGGATCTGCGATCCTGCGGTGCCCGAAAAGGGCACCCCGGTGACGATCGTTTTCAAACCGGCTGCCGCCAACAAAAAGCCTGACACGGAAAAAGTCCCGGACGCAAAACCCGCTCCCTCAAAGAAAAAGAAATCCTCCCGCTGAATCACCGCCATGAAACGCCAATCCATCCTAACCGGTCTCCTCTGCACGCTCACGCTCGGCCTTCTCCGCATGGAGACACCGGCCCAGACGGCGGACGAGTCCCTCCGCAACGAAGTCCAGGCCGCCATTGATAAGGGCGTGAAGTATTTGAAGTCGAAACAGGACGCCGCGACCGGCGCGATCGGTTCGGCGGAACATCCGGCGTTCACGGCGCTCGGGGTCATGGCCCTCATGGGCAACCCGCAGGTGGCCGACAAGGAAATGCCGGCGGAGGCAAAGAAGGCCTACGCCTTCCTCCTCGCCAGCCAAAAGGAGGACGGCGGCATTTACACCACCAGCCTGCCGAATTATAATACCAGCCTCGCGATGACGGCACTGACGATGGCCGGCCAGGATCCGAAAATCGCTGAGGCCATCAGGAAGGCGCGGCGGCTGGTCATCGGCGGACAGTTTGACGAAGGTGAGAAGGGCAAGTCGGACGTGGCCTCGGATGGCGGCATCGGCTATGGCAGCAAGCCGCCCTCGGACATGAGCAACACTCACTTCGCCCTCGAAGCGCTCTATCACGCCAAACTCTATCTCCAGGACGATCCCGCTTCAAAGGATGAGCCGCAGCTAAACTACAGCGCGGCCATTGAGTTCATCTCCAACTGCCAAAACCTCTCCGCCACCAACAAGGGCTCATGGGTTTCCGACGACGCGAAGAACAAAGGTGGCTTCGTTTATCGTCCCGGTGAGAGCAAAGTGGTGAAGCCTGACGACCTTGGGAGCGGCAAGACCGCGCTGCGCAGTTACGCCAGCATGGGCTACGCCGGCCTGCTCAGTTTCATCTACGCGGACGTGAACCGGAAGGATCAGCGGGTCCTCGCCGTGAAGGACTGGCTGGAGAAAAATTACTCGGTGAAAGAAAACCCCGGCATCGGTCAGGAAGGGCTCTACTATTACTATCACACGATGGCCAAGGCGCTGAGCCTCGCGCAGATGAACTTCATCGAAACCCCGGACGGCAAACAGGTGAACTGGCGCCTCGACCTGTCGAAGCAGCTCTTCAATCTGCAAAAAGAGGACGGCTCGTGGGCCAATGAAAACGGACGCTGGATGGAGAAGGACAGCATCCTCGTGACGTCCTACGCCGTCCTGGCGCTGGAGCACATCATCCGCAGGCTCTAACCGTAGCGCGACTCTGGCGCCAGCCGAGTCGTGTTGGGGACAGCTTTGAGAAGCACGTAATCGTCGGCGCACGGCCTGCGCCAACACGACTCGCCTCCGGCAGAGTCGCGCTACGGGATCGCCCGGATAAAGAGCAGCACCTTGCGCGGCCGCGCGTGCGGCTGGGGTTTGCCGTCGGTGACGGGGGCATCGAAGGCCGCGATCATGGACGGCGCGCCGGGCAGGACGGCCAGTTGGCAGGTTGTCCTCATGCTCTGAAAGCGCGGCTGCTTGATCTCCGCGACGCCCTGACCAAAACTGTCGGAGCCCAGATTGAAGACGAGTTCCGGGGCGCAGTTCAGATCAATGACATTGCCGCTCTCACCAACCGTGGCTTCCATTTCCATCGTAGTGCCGAGATTACGAAAAACGAAGGACTGGTGGCAGACCGGAGTAAAGCTCGTCCGCGTCTGAGGTGCAGGCACTTGATTTGCGGGGCCGTGGGCACTGCCTGCGAACTGCGGGGGATCGGACTGGGTAGGATAGGCGAACTCCGTGATGGATTCGATCTTCGACCGCTGGCCGCCGCGGATCGGCAGGGCGGCGGACTCCAGGAGCAAGGCCCGGCCGTCGGTGAGCATCGGCTCCAGAGCTTCGCGGAGGGTGGTGCTGTCGGCGAACGCCGGATGCTGCGCCAGCAGCGTGCTGGCGGTCGCGGTGTCCGTCTCAATCCACTCGGCGAGCACGGTTACCTGTTTCGCACTGCTGGCAGGCACCTGCTCATTCGCTTTCGGCAGCGGGTCGCTGGCGGCGCGGACAAAAAGAAACACGCGGTCCCCGGGCTAGGGCGCACTGCCCGGAGGCTTGCCGTCCTCCGGCAGCCAGGGAGGCGTGAACAGTCCCGCCAGTTCCCACTCACCATTGCCGCAGAGCAGTTGGGTCGAGACCTTGTCCGTGCCGAAGACCGGCCTCTTGATCTCACTAACGCCTTTTCCCCACGTCCAGTCTGTTAGGTGCTCCACCCATTGCGGGGCCAGGTTCAAATCAATGGTATGACCATCTTCGCCGACCGTGGCTTCCACCTCTGCCGTGTGTCCCTTATTGCGCCAGGTGAACGAGTTCGGCGTCGTCGGAGCGACGTTCTCCGCCGCGCTGGCGTCGCCGGCGGCACCTGCATTACCAACCTGCGGCGGATCGAATTCCGTTGGATAGGGTTTTTCAATGACGGCCTCCACCTTCGACCGCTGGCCACCACGGACGAGCAGACAGTTGAGATCCATCCGCTCCGCTTTCTTCTGCAGGATCAATTCCTGCACTGCGGCGTAGAGCGCATCGCCGTCCGTGCTGTGCTGGAGATGGCGGCGCAGTAACTGATTCGCCGTGAGGTGCGGCAGCTTGATCCAGTCCAACTGAATACTCACCTGACGGGGCTTCGCCTCCCCCTCCGGCGCCGCGGCGGGATCACCTGACGGTCCTTGAGCGGGTAAGGGCAGCAGAGTGGCAAACAGCGGGAGCAGGCGGAGAAGTTTCATACCGGTAGATGCTAATCCAGACCGCCGCGAAACGCCCGGAAAACTTTCGCGGCCTTGCCGGCCGCGGCGGATGACCTATTCTCCGCGTGCATCCGCGCCATGCCGCGGCTTTTCTCCAGCCATGAGCCTCATCATCAAGAACGGTAATGTCGTCAACGCAGACTCGGAATTGCCCGTGGATGTTTTGTGTGAGGGTGAAACCATCACGCGCGTTGCGCGGGACATTACGCCGCCGCCGGGCGCGGAGGTCATTGATGCCGCCGGCAAGCTCGTCTTTCCCGGCTTCATTGATCCACACGTTCACATCTACCTGCCATTCATGGGGACGTATTCCAAAGACACCTGGGAGTCCGCCAGCCGCGCGGCACTTATGGGTGGAACGACGACGATCATCGAAATGTGCTGTCCGTCACGCAAGGACGACGCGCTGGAGAGCTTTGAGCTGTGGCTGTCCAAAGCGGCTGGCCAGTCAGCGTGCGATTTTTCCTTTCACATGGGCGTCACAAGATTCGACGACACCACGGAGGCACAACTCCGCGAAATCGTCAGGCGCGGGATCAGTTCGTTCAAGATATTTCTCGCCTACAAAGGCGCGTTCGGCGTGGACGATACGGAACTCTACCGCACGCTCAAACTCGCCAGGGAACTCGGGGTTATCGTCACCGCCCATTGCGAAAACGAAACGCTCGTCGCCGAGCGGCAGAAGGAACTGCTCGCCGCCGGCCTGACAAATCCCGCGCAGCATCACGAAAGCCGTCCGCCGCGCGTGGAGGCTGAGGGCGTGCATCACCTGATGTCATTCGCGGAGCAAACCGGCGCGGCGACTTACATCGTGCATCTGAGTTGTGAGGAGGCCCTCCGGGAGGCGCTCGCCGCAAGGCAGCGCGGGGTGCGCGTCAGCATCGAGACGCTCATCCAGTATCTGCTGCTGGACAAGACGTATGCCGAACGTTCCGGTTTTGAAGGTGCGAAGTATGTCATGTCCCCGCCGCTGCGCGATGTGCGGAATCAGGATATTCTCTGGGATGCCCTCGCCCGCGGAGACATCCAGACGGTGGCGACGGACCATGCGCCGTTCGATTTCGCCACGCAGAAGCAGATGGGGCAGGATGACTTCACGAAGATCCCCAACGGCATTCCGTCGCTCGAAGAGCGCGTCAAACTGCTCTACACAAAAGGTGTCAGGACCGGCCGGCTTTCGCTCCCGGAGTTTGTGAATGCGGCGAGCACCCGGGCGGCGAAACACTTCGGCCTCTTTCCGCGAAAAGGTGTCATCCAGCCCGGTGCCGATGCCGACCTTGTGATCTATGATCCGGATTACGAGGGCGCGATTTCGGCACAGACGCACCACATGAATGTGGACTACAGCGCGTTCGAAGGCTGGCCCGTGCTCGGTCGTCCGGAGTTCGTCACCGTGCGCGGCGAGGTCGCCGTGCGGGATGGAACCTGGTGCGGCAGGAAAGGCCGCGGTCAGTTTCTCGAGAGGACGCCATCGCACTTTTGAACAGGCCGGTGACGGTGACCGGCCGGGAATAAATGCCGGCGTGATGGCGGCACCTTAATCCACCGGGTCTGTGGTCACGAAATGATCTGCGGAGAAATCCGGCGGCAACCTTCCGCCGTTCCTCCTGATATTCCCCGGTGACGGACAGGATTCCAACTTGCGCCGTTTCCCAACATCAGCCCCCATTCCACCCCATGCATCCCAAGCCCCGTTCCGAGTATGTCCTGACTTCCGTCACGGTGCCGGCGCTCAAGGGAGTGCCACTCAAGATACTGGCGGGCCTGCTGAGTTCTCCCGTGCGGGGACTGATCACCTCGGTCCTCGCCCGGAAGTTTGGACTGCCGGGATTCCGGAAGGTGAGGATCAATGACAGGCCGACACTCTATCCGATTCACTTTGGGAACGGGCAGGTGGCGGATCCGGCGGCGATTTCAGAATCGGCGTGGCCGGGGAAACCTGACAAACCGGGGCCGGGTTTTCAGTTTGCCACGATTCATGATTACGCCGCCGCTTATCGCGATGGCCGGACGACACCGGAGGAGGTGGCACAGCGGTTTTTGGAAGCCGTGGCGGCAAGTGATGCGGCGAATCCGCCGCTGCGCGCATTTGTTGCCGTGAATCGTGAGGACGTGCTGCGGCAGGCCGCGGCGGCGACGCAGCGGATTCGTGAGGGAAGAGCCCTAAGCCTGTTTGATGGCGTACCGGTGAGCGCGAAGGACGAGTTGGATATGTTGCCGTATGGAACGGCCGCGGGAACCGGTTTTCTCGGGCACACTCCGGCGGCGGCGGATGCAACGGTGATGGCGCGGCTCAGAAATGCCGGCGCACTGTTGACTGGCAAAACGTCCATGCATGAGATCGGGTTCGGAGTGACGGGACTGAATGTGCTCCAGGGGACGGCGCGCAATCCTTATGCGCCAGGACATTACTGCGGCGGCAGTTCCAGCGGATCAGGCGCGGCGGTGGCCGCGGGGCTGTGCCCGATGGCAACCGGTGCCGATGGCGGCGGCTCGATTCGCATTCCGGCGGCATTCTGCGGCATCGTTGGGCTCAAGCCAACTTTTGGCAGGGTGAGTGAGCATGGCGCGGTGCCGTTGTGCTGGAGCGTCGGGCATCTCGGGCCGATGGCAGCCACGGCCACGGACGCCGCGCTTGGCTATGCGGTGATGGCCGGCCCGGACAGGCTCGACCCCAACTCGCGGCATCAGCCGGCGCCGGCGCTCGAGGGCTGGAACGATCTGGATCTCTCCGGACTTAAACTGGGAGTTTATGAACCGTGGTTTCGTCACGCCGATCCCGAAATTGTCGCTGCCTGCGAGACGCTGCTCCGCCAGTTGCAAAGCCTCGGCGCGACCGTCAGGGAAATCACGGTGCCGGATCTGGAGGCAGCCCGGCTTGCCCATGCGGTGACCATCGCCGGCGAAATGGCACACTCGATGGATGCCGTCCACGACGCCCGGCGCAAGAGACGCAACCTGGATGTCAGGGTGAATCTCGCGATCGCGCGGACGTTCAAAAGTTCCGACTACCTGCGTGCGCAACAGGTGCGCACCCGCCTGATGGCACATTTTGCCAGGGCCTTTGAAACCGTGGATGCCGTCATTACTCCGGCCACAGGCATCACCGCGCCGCGCATCAGCGGAGCGGCGCAGCGCATTGGCGAGTCGGACCTTGCCACGGCGACGGAGATCATGCGCTTCGCGACGCCGGCCAACCTCACAGGGCACCCCGCGATTTCCTTTCCCGCCGGATACAGCCGCGCGAACCTCCCGATCGGCATGCAGGCCATCGGCCGTCCCTGGGACGAGCCCACCCTGCTGCGGCTGGCGCTGGCTGCGGAACAGTTCGTGGAGCGGCGGCAGCCGGCGGCATGGCATCAACTTCTCCCGCCTGTATGAACAAAAACGATCCGCGCATCACCAACGGCTGGGCTATGTACGACTGGGCGAACTCAGTCTATCCGCTGGTGATCACCACCACGATATTTCCCATCTACTTCACCTCGCAGGCGGAACTGGCGGCGGTGAGTCTGGATATGGGAAAGCGCGCCGTCGTGGAGTTTTTTGGCGTGCCGGTCCTCGCGACATCACTGTTGATGTATGCGATCTCTGCGGCATTCCTCGTCGTGGCGGCGCTGAGTCCGCTGCTCACTGCGCTGGCGGATTTTTCGGGGCGCAAGAAGCGCTTCATGCAGTGCTTTTGCTATCTTGGGGCACTGTCGTGTGCGGGGCTGTTCTTCTTTACGGCAGCGAACCTTTCCCTGGCGGTGCTGCTCTATATCTGCGCCACCGTGGGATTTGCCGGCAGCCTGGTATTCTACAATTCCTATCTGCCGGACATCGCCACGGAAGATCGCGTGGACCGGCTGTCGGCGCGCGGATTCTCCCTCGGCTACATCGGCAGCGCCATCCTGCTCGTGTCCTGCCTCGCGCTGGTGCTGGGCGCCTCTTCGCTGGGAATGGACCAGGGAGTCGCGTCGCGGCTGTCGTTCCTCCTGACCGCGCTGTGGTGGGGCGGGTTTGCGCTGATTCCCTTCACCCGGCTGCCGCCTGACCGCGGGCCGTCGGGCGATGTGCGGGAGCCGGGTTATCTTTTCAACGGCTACCGGAAGCTCGCACAGATCTGGAGCGAACTCGCCGGCCACCCGGTGCTGAAACGGTTCCTCCTGTCGTATTTCTTTGCCGCCATGGGTGTGCAGACGGTGCTCTATGTGGCCACTCCCTTTGCCAGCGAAGAACTGGGAATGTCACCGCATTCACTCATCACCACGGTGCTGATCCTGCAACTCGTCGGCGTGGCGGGTGCGTCGTTCTTCGCACGGCTTTCGGATGCCGCCGGCAACATTCGCGCGCTCTCCGCCGCCGTGGCGTTCTGGTCCGCCATTTGTGTGGCGGGGTATTTTGTCCAGGCGGGCTGGAGCTTCTACCTGCTGGCGTCCTGCATCGGGTTCGCCATGGGCGGCGTCCAGTCGCTCTCCCGCTCCACCTATTCAAAACTCATCCCGGAGAACACGCCGGACTCCGCCTCGTGGTTTTCCTTCTTCGATGTGACGGAAAAGCTCGCCATCGTCATCGGCACGGCCTCGTTCGGCTTTATTTCGCAGCTCACCGGCACGATGCGCAATTCCCTGCTCGCCCTCATTGTTTTCTTCGCCCTCGGCCTCGCATTGCTCCTCACATTGCGCGGGAAAGTTCTCCGCCTGCGGGCCGCCGCGCCGCCGTTGCCGCCGATTATGAGCGGTGAGCGGTGAGAATTGGTCACGGGCGCGGGAAATGG
>JANNVM010000501.1:0-12980 GCA_031414455.1 Verrucomicrobiota bacterium | reverse complement strand
GCGGCCCGGCTGGGAGGCGGTGCTCAAGAAGGGGCTCGGAGAAGCGGAGGCAATGGAAACCAAGGCCGAAGTGGTGCTGACGCTTTCTGATGAAGCTGACAGCGAGGCTGAAACGGCGGCGGTGCTCGCGGGGGATTTTGATCGCGTGGTGACGCGCTGGCTAATCCTGACGCGCGGTGCACCTGCGACGCGACAGGCTGCCCTTGAGGCTGCCCAGGAGTACCTTGCCGGGCCGGATGTCGTCATTGGCGGCGGAACAGACGCCGACTTCTTCCAACTGAACAACAACCGCCCTCCGGAGGAGCTGATGGATTTTGTCAGTGTGCCGCTTCGTCCGTGTGCGCATCAGTTCGACCGCATCACGCTGGCGGAGAATCTGGAAGGGCAGCGCGAAGTATTGCAAACCATGGCCGAACTGTGGCCGGATCTGCCGCTCGCCGTTTCGCCGGTGAGCTTCCGCACCCGGGCGCAGAAAGGCTCCGCCGCCGCGCCCGGCGAACTGCCCGCGCAAGCGGACGTGCGACAGATGTCGCTGCTGGGCGCCGCGTGGACCGCCGGCTGCCTCAAGGCCGTGGCTGAAAGCAGCGTGGAAAGCCTGACGCTTTTCCAGACGACCGGCCTGCGCGGCATCATGGAGCGGGAGTCCGGCTCCGCTGCGCCGTGCGAGTTTCAGTCCGTGCCGGGCGGAGTCTTTCCGGTCTATTTCGTGCTCGCGGCATTAACAGAGTGGCGGGGGGCACAGGTTATGAGCGCGCATTCCACTGCGCCCCAGACCGCGGAGGCGCTTGTGCTGGAGAAGGACGGCCGCCGCCGCGCGCTGCTGACGAATTACACCCCGCAGCCGCGCCGCCTCGTGTTGCAGCGCGGCGGCGCGCCACTCTTCACCGCCGCACAGGCCGTGGTGCTGGATTCAGGCAATGCGCTCGCTGCAATGAGCGAGCCGGAATCCTTCCTCGCCGCGCCGCCGCGGCAGCCGGTCACGGACGGAACGGTGCTCCTGCCGCCATTCGCCGTGGCGTGGGTGGACTGGTCCGCAGCCGCGGGTGCATGAGCGGAGGCGAGGGGCGTTGTTCTTCTCATACCCCGTTACTCCCTTGGGATAGTAAAACGCCACCTGTCCATCTGCTCAAAGTGGTGGCGCAGAAATCGGCGCCTGTTTGATTACCATTTCGGAAGCGAGTTCATCGAAGTGCGCGTCGCGGCAGTAGAGCGGGAGATCGTGACTGCGTGCCGTGGCGGCGATCCAGATGTCGTTTTCGGGGATGGGTTTGCCTTTGCCTGCGAGGTGGTGTTTGAGCGATGCATCGGCACGGGCGCTGGTTTCATCCGGATGCAAGATGACAACTTCGCGCAGGAATCGCTCCAATTGTTCGACGGCGCGTTGCTGCCCCGAGTGTTTGACTCCAAAGCGGAGTTCGCCGAGCGCGGTGAGCGGCAGATAAAGTTCGGCGGCAGCACTCAATGCCGCCCCAATCTCCTGATCATCGGTGCGCAGGTGCCGCACTACGATGCTGGTATCCAGCGCAAGGCTACCAGTTGCTTTCATCAATGCGGGAACAAAGAGCGATGGACTCCTCCAGTGCCGCACTCTCGGGGCCGGGAAGGCTTCCGGCGGTCTCGCGCAACATGGCTTCCCGGCGTTCGCGGCGGCCTGTAGCCAAATGATGAATATAGCTGGCCGCGGCCTCGCGCTCCTGCTCTGGCAGGTGTTTGAGTTCCTCTACGATGTCGGCGATTGCGGCGCTCATAATGATGGGAACGGTATCATGGTTTCGGCGCTTTGCCAGCGACGGATGAGCACGGGGCAGCTTCTATTCGGCCTTCCCATTCGAGCCCTCCTCACCGCGTCCGTAAATGTAGCGGAGTGTTCGGTTCACGTCGGCGAGGCGCTGGAAAGCGACATCGTAGCCAGGATCCAGTTCGATCGCCTTCTGATAGCACTGCTTTGCCTCGGAATAGCGTTTTTGGGAAAGGAGATAACCTCCCAGGTTAAACCAGGCTTCCTCCAGACATCCTTTGGGGCATTCGGTGGCTCTCCGCGCAAGTTCTTCAGCCCTCGAAATGCGGCCATCGCGGAAGGCAACCGCCCCGGCAAAGATCATGTACATCGCTTCGTCAGGCGCGTATTCGTGGGCTTTCCAGTAGAGGGCTTCGGCCTCGGCAAATTGTCCTTTCGCCTCTGCTATGTCAGCCCGTCTCGAACAGAGCAGGTGCCGACACTCTTCGGGAATGTAATTTTCGGCTCGCTGCAGCGCCTCAACGGCCAGCCCATATTGAGCCAGCAGAATCAAATTCGAGGCATGCTGCAGCAGCGTCGGCCAGTCGTTCGGATGCTTTTCGAGAACCCACTCACAAAGATACCTGACGTATCCCACGTCTCCCTCTTCGTCTGCCCTGGACAATTCATCCAGCAATTCCTCGTTTGGCCTTTCGGACATAGCCTCACTTATAACTCCGCGTCGAGAAGTGGACTTCCTCGTAATTGAGCCACTCCTTGTGCAGTGCGGGTTTGCTGACATCGCCGGAGTATTCCCATGCGGCGACGTAGGAATAGGTGTCGTCGTTGCGGAGGGCTTCGCCCGCGACTTCGTGCTCGACGCGGAAGTGGCCGCCGCAGCTTTCCTCGCGCTGGAGAGCGTCGCGGCAGAGCAGTTCGCCGAACTCGAGGAAGTCGGCGACGCGACCGGCCATTTCGAGTTCCTTGTTGAGCTGTTCTCCTTCGCCGGGGACACGGACATTCGTCCAGAATTCCTCGCGGAGCCGGGGGATGCGCTGGAGGGCTTCGGTTAGGCCTTCCTTGCTGCGGGCCATGCCGCACTTGTCCCAAATGAGCAGCCCCAACTCGCGGTGAAAACTGCTGACGGTGCGGGTGCCTTTGATGGCGAGCAGCTTCTCCGTGCGCTCGCGGACTTCGTTTTCCACGGCTTTGAATTCCGGGGCGTCGCTCTTGATGCTGCCAGGTTTTTCGCCGGCGAGATAGTTGGGCAGGGTGGCAGGGATGACGAAATAACCGTCAGCGAGCCCCTGCATGAGCGCGCTGGCACCGAGGCGGTTCGCACCGTGGTCGGAGAAGTTGGCCTCACCGAGCACATGCAGGCCGGGGACATTGCTCATGAGATTATAGTCCACCCAGAGGCCGCCCATGGTATAGTGAACCGCGGGATAGATGCGCATCGGAACCTGATAGGCATTCTCGCCGGTGATCTGCTGATACATCTGGAAGAGGTTGCCGTAACGCTCGCGAATGGCCGGCTCACCGTCGCGTTTGATGGCGGCGCTGAAGTCGAGGTAAACCCCCAGCCCGCCGGGGCCGACGCCGCGGCCGTCGTCACACTGCTCCTTGGCGGAGCGGCTGGCAATGTCGCGCGGGGCGAGATTGCCAAAGCTCGGATATTTGCGCTCCAGATAATAATCGCGGTCCTCTTCCGCGATTTCTCCCGGCGGCTTGCCGCAATCGTCTTTCTTCTTTGGCACCCAGCAGCGCCCGTCGTTTCGCAGGGACTCTGACATCAGCGTGAGCTTGCTCTGATAGTCGCCGCCCACAGGAATGCACGTCGGGTGGATTTGTGTGTAGCAGGGGTTGGCGAAGAGCGCTCCGCGCTTATGGGCGCGCCATGTGGCGGTGACGTTGCAGCCCTTGGCGTTGGTGGAGAGGTAGAAGACATTTCCGTAGCCGCCGGTGCAGAGCAGCACAGCATCTCCGGCATGGCTGGCGATTTCGCCCGTAACCATGTCGCGCACGACGATGCCTTTGGCGTGACCATTCACGACGACAAGATCGAGCATCTCCGTGCGGGGATACATTTTGACGCTGCCTTTTGCGATCTCTTTGCTGAGTGCCGAGTAAGCGCCGAGCAGGAGTTGCTGCCCGGTCTGGCCGGCCGCATAAAACGTCCGGCTCACCTGCGTGCCGCCGAACGAGCGGTTTGCGAGCAGTCCGCCGTATTCCCGCGCGAAGGGCACGCCCTGGGCCACGCACTGATCAATGATGTGCGTGCTGATCTCGGCGAGGCGATGGACGTTCGACTCGCGGGCGCGGAAGTCGCCGCCCTTGATGGTGTCGTAGAAGAGCCGCTGGATGGAGTCGCCGTCGTTGTGATAGTTCTTGCAGGCATTGATGCCGCCCTGGGCCGCGATGCTGTGGGCGCGGCGGGCGCTGTCCTGATAGCAGAAACATTTTACATTGTAGCCCTGCTCCGAAAGCGAGGCCGCGGCGGCGGCTCCAGCGAGGCCGCTGCCGACGACGATGATCGTGTATTTCCGGCGGTTGGCGGGATTGATGAGTTTCGAGGTGTCCTTGTGCCGCGTCCATTTTGTCGCCAGCGGGCCGCCAGGGGCACCTTCGGGCGGGGTGTCGCTGATGCGGTTGGGGTCAACGGAGGAAGCTGCGGATTCGGAGACGGAGATCATGGGAATAGTGCGAGTGGTAAAGAGTTCGGCGGCGCGGCGCAAGGGGGAGGGCGCGCAGGCTACGGGGTCTTCAGCGCCTGATCGGCGATGAGCATGTCCACGGCGAGTTGGAGCGGCCGGTCGGTGAGTTGCTTGTCGAATTCCGTCGGCTTGCCAGCCGATCGCGCAATGCGTGCGGGCAGTTCCGGATTGGCGCGGGCGACGAGGGAAGCTTCACTGGTGCGGGGCCGGGCAGCATGGAAAACGCCGCGGGCGAGGCTTTCTTCGGCCTTGAGCGCGAAGACGGCCTGTTTGGCTGTGGCATCCTGCGGCACGGCAATGTCAGGCGTGAGGCCCTTGCCGAAGGGATCGGGCATGTCAGGAAAGGTAACGCGCTGTGCCGTGTAGTGGAGCACGAGTTGCCCCGCGTCAGTTTTTCGCAGCGGGAGTTCAGCGACGGCGGCGGTGCGCCCGCGGGTCGGGCTGCCAATGATGAGCGCTCGTTTTTTCAATTGAAGGACTGCAGCGAGGATTTCGGCGGTGTTGGCGGTGTCGGTATCGGTGAGGATGAGGAGTTCGCGTGTCCAGACGGGGTCGGATGCGGACTTGATTGGCGAAGCGGACTGCAAGTCCGCGGTCCCGGGGGTGATGAAGAGTGGCGTGTTCTTTGGGAGGAAAAGCGCAGCGAGTTCGGCGGCGATGGCGGGATCGCTGTCGGCGGCAGGAGCACGAAGATCGAGGATGAGCGCGGCGGTTTCACCGGCAGCGAATTTGGTGAGGGCATCGCGCACTGGACCCGTGTCCTCTTTGCGGAATGCCGGCGGGCGAATGCAGGCAATGCGCGGCGTGAGGGATCCTGCGAGCAGTGGCGGGACGGCGGGCGGCGCGTCCGGAACCATGAGGAGTTGTATGGTCTGCGGGTTGTCTTTGAGGAGACCGGAGATGGCGGCACGGTTGAGCGCGGTGAATCCGGCGGCGTCAGGGTCGGCGAACTGAGCCTGCAGCGTGCGAAGGACTTGCTGCATCTCCGGCGGTGTGAGCGGCGGAGTGTCGGCGAGAGCGGTATTAAGCGCGAGAAGGATCGCCCCTGCAGGGATCCATCGCATCACCCCGGGTAAGCCGCTTCGTATGGTGGAAATGGATGGGTTGGGGGACTGGGAAGTCCCCTCTACTGGCAGATCACTTCGCATGGCGGAAATGGTTGAGGGCATTCACGCAGTTCTTTCCCCGGCCCCAGCGGAATGACTGCGCAATGGCGCGGGTGACGTATTTCTTGCCGGACGCGACGGCCTGGCGCAATGATTTGCCGTTTGCGAGCCCGGCGGCGATGGCGGCGGAGAAGGTGCAGCCGGTGCCGTGGGTGCTGATGCCAGGGACGAAGGGCGCGCGGTATTCCGTGAAGCCCGCGTCGTCGCGCAGCACGTCCACGGCTTCCTCGCCGCGGAGGTGGCCGCCCTTGAGCAGCACCGCGCAGCCGTAGCGTGAACGCAGGGCGTCGGCCGCGGGCCGCAGGTGCTCGACGCGGGTGATTTTTTTGCCGAGAAGCACGGCGGCTTCATCGAGGTTGGGGGTGATCAGTGTCGCGAGTGGAAAAAGCAGCCGCTCGTAAGCGGAGACAGCATCGTCCTTCACGAGGGCTTCCCCGCTGGTCGCGACCATGACGGGATCCACGACGAGGTGCGGACGTTTTGTCAGGACAGTGATCGTGCCGGCGACGAGAGCGATGACTTCTTTGCTGTAGAGCATTCCGGTTTTCACGGCGGCGACGGGAAAGGCGGCGAACAGGAGGCGCAGTTGGTCCTCCAGGTTCTCCGTCTCGACCGGCTGGATGCGCGTGACGATTCCCGGCACTTCGGCGACGACGCAGGTGACGGCGGTGAGGCCATAGACGCGGTGCGCGGAGAAGGTTTTGAGGTCAGCCTGGAGTCCCGCGCCGGCGGAGCAGTCGCTGCCGGCGATGGTGAGGGCGACGGGGATGTCTGACGTGGCGGGCATGGCCTCAAGTGTGGGCAGGGATTCCTTTGACCACAACAGGCATGTGGCTTAGAGCGCCGCCGTGAGCACGAAATACAAGGAATTGCCCGGCCTGGAAGTGATGGTGGATGATGTCATCTACATGCCCAGCCTCGACGCGCCTGATGACCGGCCGTTTCCGTTCGTGTACTTCATCAGCATCCGGAACAATTCGACGACGACGGTCACGGTGAAGGCGCGGAAGTGGGTCGTGCGTGCGGCGAATGGCGAGACGATTGTGGTGGAGGGCGACGGCGTGGTGGGGCAGTTTCCCCGGCTCGGGCCGGGCGATGAATATTCCTACAATTCCTGCCACACCATCTCGCAGGACAGTCACGCGGAAGGTGCCTACTTCGTGGAGGCGGATGACGGCACGCTCTACTGCGTGCGCATTCCGGCGTTCGACATGGAACTCCCGCAGTGGGTGTAACCATGAGCGCCCACAAGAAGATCCACCGTCCGCTGGCGGGTGCCTGCGTCCGGATGCTGGAGGAAATTTTCAACGGTAACGCCCTGTCTGAGCGCGTCGTTGGCCGTGCGCTGGGAGCACATCCCGGGTGGGGCTCGCGTGACCGGTCGTTCGTGGCGGACACCGTCTATGAAGTGGTGCGCTGGCGTCGCCGCCTCGCGTGGCTGGCCGGCGCGGACGATCCGTCGTCGCTGGCGGGAATGCACTGGTCACTGCGGGATCTTCCCCGGCCGGACTGGGCGACATGGCCGGACATTTCTCCGGAAGTGCGCCAGGAGCGAATGCAATCCCTCGCCGTGGCGCCGCGGGCGGTCAGGGAGTCGCTGTCGGATGAACTGGACGCCCTTGGTGAAGCGGAACTCGGTGCGCAATGGGGCGCGGAACTCGCGGCGATGAATCGTCAGGCCGATGTCTTCATTCGCGTGAATCCGCTCCGTACTACTCTCGCCGCGGTGACTGCAGAACTGGCGGAGCAAAACATTGCGATGTCGCCGGTGGAGGGCGCGCCGCTTGCGCTGCGCACGCAGGCCGGGCGCGGCATTCCGGCAAGGATGCGTCTGAGCGGGAAGTTTGAGATTCAGGATGCCGGCTCGCAGCAAGTGGTGCCGTTTGTCCAGGTGGAGCCCGGGCATACCGTCGTGGACGCTTGCGCCGGTGCGGGCGGCAAGACGCTGCACCTCGGGGCGATCATGTCCGGCCGCGGAGAACTCCATGCGCTCGATGTGCATCCGGAGAAGCTCGAAGCACTCTCAAGCCGCGCCTCCCGCGCCGGCGTCAGTGTCCAGACCGCCGTGGTTTCGCCTGCCATCCTGACAAAACTCGACTCCCGCGCCGACCGCGTGCTGGTGGACGCGCCGTGCTCCGGTTCCGGGACGCTGCGCCGCCAGCCGGATTTGAAATATCGCATCACTGCCGGTTCGCTGGAGGAGACGCGGCATTTGCAGCGCGACCTGCTTACGCAATTCGCCCGCCTCGTCCGCCCCGGCGGCAAACTCGTCTATGCCACCTGCTCCGTCCTGCCTTCGGAGAATGAGGAACAGGCCGCATGGTTCTCCTCGCAGCACAGGGATTTCGTTTTCGAATACGAGCGGCGGATCTCGCCCGCTGCGACCGGCTGGGACGGATTCTACATGGCGCGGTGGCGGCGCACAGGTCAGTGAGAGAGAGAACCATTGACAGTCACGGCAACTCCTCAAGATCCTGCAAGTACTTTGGTCTGCCGGCGGCTTTCTTGTTCACCTTCAAATCCTCGAGGCTGATGAACGGCACGGAGAGTCGCCCCATTTTCACCATGATCCGCCGCGGATAACACTCAGCGAAATTCCTGCCGGAAATGGAGTTCAGTATCTCAATCACTACCGGCTTGAAGCCCATGCGCAGGATTTGCTTTTCCTTCGCAAAATCGGCGGGCGTGACCTCAGGCGCGGGAAAGCCAAAGTCGTTGAGCACCGCAATGATACGGCGTCCGTTCTCCTCGGAGCGCTCAATCCAGAGATCCATGTCCAGCGTGAGGCGCGGATGTCCGTGGTGGATGACGGCAAGCCCTCCGACGACCATGAAGCCCACTTCACGGGCCAGGAACAAGCTCAAGAACTCTTTGAAGTCGGGCGGTAGCTGCGGCTTTGCCATAAACGATACATCGGAGTTGTGCGGCCGCTTGAAACCGCTCCGCGGAAGTAGCCGCATGCCATTCACGGCGGGTCTGAGTCTCCGCTTCCGCGAAGCTGCTCGCACGCTCGATTTTCCACGCGGCACGGCGCTGGCTGGCTCTCTGATTCATGCGCTACGGATAACAGACGGGAAGGCCGGCGCAACCGGGGCTCGCGACCGAGTTCTTCGGCGGCCTGCTCCAAAGGAGGATTACCAGTTCATCGGATGGCGCTGACTTTCACTTTGCACATTCACTTTCGCTCCTACACTCCGCCCCACTTATGCCCGTAGATACTGACGAACTGAAAAGCCGCATCGCTGAGAAATCCGCGTGGGTCCCCATTGTCCGCAAGGAACTGCACCGAGTCATCGTGGGCCAGGAAGGGCTCGTGGACCGGGTGTTCGTCGCGCTGCTCACCAATGGCCACATTCTCCTCGAAGGGGTGCCGGGTCTCGCGAAGACGCTGCTGGTGAAAGCCCTCGCTGGCACGATGAGTGTGAGCTTCAAACGGTTCCAATTCACCCCCGACCTTCTGCCCGCCGACCTGCTCGGCACGCTCATCTACAGCCCCGGCGACGGCAGCTTCAAACCCAAGCTCGGCCCGATCTTCGCGAACCTCATCCTCGCCGACGAAATCAACCGTTCGCCGGCCAAAGTGCAGTCGGCTCTCCTGGAAGCCATGCAGGAGCGCCAGGTGACCATCGGCGATACCACTTACAAGCTGCCGGATCCGTTCATGGTCATGGCCACGCAGAATCCCATTGACCAGGAGGGCACCTATCAACTCCCCGAAGCGCAGCTCGACCGGTTCCTGCTCAAGATCCGCGTGGATTATCCTGCCAAAGCCGAGGAGCGGCAGATCCTCGATCGGATGAGCACGAGTTCGCCGAAAGTGGACACCGCACAGGTGATTGACGCCGCGGAGGTCATTCAGGGCCGGCTGCTTGTAAACGAAATCCTCATCGCCGATCCAGTGAAGGATTACATCGTCGAGATCATTCACACGAGCCGGAACGCCGCTGAACTGCTGCCGGAAGTGAAGAACCTCATCCGCTGCGGCGCCAGCCCGCGCGGCACGATCAATCTCGCCCTCGCCAGCCGCGCGCTCGCGTTCCTTGCCGGTCGCGCCTATGTGACTCCGCAGGATGTCAAAGACCTCGCCCACGATGTGCTCCGCCACCGGATTCTCGTCACGTATGAGGCCGAAGCCGAAGGCGTGACCAGCGAGCAGATCATTGATCTTATTCTGAACAAAGTACCGGTGCCTTAGAAAGTCTGAAGGATGAAGTCTGAAGGATGAAAATATCCTCTTTCGGAACCTTCCCCTTTCATCCTTCAGCATTCACCTTTCAGCTTTTGTTCCCATGAAGCCCGCCTACGAGAAACTGGCCGCCAGCGCCGAAGACGGCATCCACTGCAATGTCTTTCGCGGCAATTCGTTCGGCTGCGTCTGGCACTGCCATGTGGAATACGAGATCACGCTGGTGCTCAAAGCCCGCGGCCACCGGCTGGTTGGCGACAACCTCGCCAGCCTCAAGCCCGGCGATATGGTCCTCGTCGGCAGTAATCTGCCGCACGACTGGCAGAACGACACCGGCGCACCCGGAGGCGTGCAGCCGGTTCACAGCATCTGCATTCACTTCCACCCTGACTGGCTCGGCCGCGGCTGGCTCGATCTGCCCGCCATGCAGCAGGTGAAGCGTCTCCTCGAGCGCTCGGCGCTCGGGCTCCACGTCACTGGCCTGACGCGTGATGAGGTGGAAAAGCTGGTCCTGAAATGCCCCGAGCAGAGCGGATTGCCGCGGGTCATTACGGTGCTGGAAATCCTCCAGCGACTCGCCGTTAGCAAAGAACTCGCGCCCGTCTCCAGCCGCGGATTCGCCCCGGAACTCGATCCCCACGACGAAGACCGCGTGAACCGGGTCGTGCAGCATATTCAGAAGCACCTCGACGAAACCATTTACCTCGAGAATCTGGCAGCGCTCGTGCATCTCAGCCCCGGTGCATTCAGCCGGTTTTTTAAAACACGCACCGGCAAGACCGTGCCCGGCTTCATCAACGAACTCCGCATCGGCCGCGCCTGCCGTCTGCTCGCGGAAACGGACATGCCCGTCACCACCATCGCCCTCGGCTGCGGCTTCACCAACCTCGCCAACTTCAACCGGCAGTTCCTCCGCCTGAAAAAAATGCCCCCGCGCGAATGGCGGCGGAAATTCGCGGGATAACCTGAGGGAGCGGCCTGCATGGGCGGGCGGAACGGTGTTGCGTCCGTCACCACGGAACTTGCCCCCGCCCCCGCGACGGGGTTCCGGGAGGCCGATGAACACACAGCCTATCATCGGCATCTTCGCAGGCGGCGGGACAGGTGGCTTCGTTGATCATCGTCGCCGGGCAGCCATTCCCTGTCGGCGTGGAAGGTTGGCGATCTGTTGATGCGGGCTCCGCGCCGCCTTCGCCCATTTATGGTGGGCTCAGCAGGAGGTTGCCTTCGGCTGTCTCCGCTCCGGCTCGCCCCACCTGGTTTTGAAGGTCGCTTCGCCCCCGGGGTGGTGCGGAAACTCATGCGAAGCACTCACGGAGTGACCGTCACGGTTAGTCTGGCAAACTTGATCCCGGCAGTTCCTTGCGGAATGGTCACGGTGATGCTGTCGGGCGCGGCTCCGTTTTCGGTGATCGTCACGCCGGAACTCGACGCGGCGGTGTTGGGGCCGATGGTGTAAACGGTGGGCCAGTTCACAAGATCCGGTCCGGCCTGAACGGTCAGGGTGACATCCGGAGTTTCCGAGACATCGGCGCGGTTGAAGGTGAAGACGAAGTTGCCACCGGCACGGCTGGCAGTTGGGAGTCCCGCGGTGGACGGGATCGTGGGATTTCCGCCGAGAACGTCTTCCAAACCGTTCGGCATCCCATCCAGGTCCGGATCGGCATCAGCCGCGGCGTTGCCTGCGGTCAGCCCGTAACCCGCGATCCACGCGACGAAACTCGGTGGCGTTGCCGTTCCTTCCAGGGAATACACCATCGTGTTGCCCAAGCGGTCGAGTCGCGCCATTATGTCAGCGTCGCTATTCAATCTGTCTTGCCACAGCTGGCCACCAGACACGGTGACATAGCTCTGATAGACAGGCTGGAATGTAGGCGTAACTGCCATCCATGAAACCCAGTAGGAAGTGTCCGGTGCGGCGTGGAAGGGTTGAGGCAGGTCGACGGAGACGTCATAGTAGGCGAAGGTGTTACAGCAGTTGTTCACGCCGTTGGGCAGCCCCTTGAACAGGACATGCACCCCGGCGGCCGGCAGCTCGACCGAGAACAGCTCCGCCCCTGGCTGGTCCCGCTGACCAGGAACTTTCTCGTTCGCCCAGAAGTTCACGCGGTACGAGGTGGCCTCCAAGGTACGAACGGGGAGGTTGTTGGCGGGGTTGGCTCTATCATCCACCTCCATCGTCCAACTGAATTTGGTAACGTCCGCCCCGAGAGGAAACGTCGCGGGCGGTAACTTGAAGACATCATAAACACGATTCCCCTGGCGGCCGGTCGCGGGGTCTCCATCGGTGGCTGAAAAGCTGGATTGCCAAGTGTTGTAATCATCATTCGTGGGTGGGCTCGGATACGCGTGGTCAACGAGCACGTCACCCCTGGCTGCGGAGAGACCGAAACCGGAGGTGACCACCGCCATGAGGCACAGCAGGGTGCGGAGAAATCTCAAGGCGCGGAGGTTTCCCGGCACGTGGAGCGTCGTGATCCTGTTGACTACAGCGCGCAGAGCGTCAGCGCTCCTAATTGGCGGGGAGACGCCCACTTGGACCACATTGAGATCCCGGCAGGCCGGAGGCACTGCGGAACGGCAGCCGGGACGGACTGCGTTACAGCCGCATCGTAACGCAGTGCCTCTGGCCTGCCGTTCCGCAGCGCTTCCAGCCTGCCCGCTTTCGATGTCTTGCAGGCCAGGGCGCGTCTTCCTCAGCAGATTAATAGTTAGAGTTTTCATTTGAGTTTGCCTTTCTGTTATTGGATTTACTTCTTGCTATTCACTAAGTTCATTTCCCGTCCGCGGTCGGCTCGACCTCGACCAGCGTCACGCCGCCGAGGTAGATGTCCGAACTATTGTCGGCGGTGTTATGCACGGAGAGGGCGAGCGTGTGGGGCCCCGGAGTGAGCGTGCCGGGGATCGGCAAGCGGTGGACCACGCCGTCGTCTCCAACGCCCATGAAGGTTTTTGAATGGAGAAGGTAAGACTCCTCGCTGTCCTCGACGTTGTCGCGATGGACCTCCGCGCCGTCGAGGTAAACGATGATCCCATCGTCGCGCTGGCAACGGAGTTCGAGGTGCGTGTGTTCGGCGTTAGTGGTAAGCGCGCAGCGGAAGTAGGCGGTGTGGCGGTGCGCTCCGTCTGCGGGCTTTCCGATGTCCACGCCGTCGAATACATCGCCGTAACCGAACCCGCCAAAAAATCCGCCTTTG
>JANNVM010000500.1:0-4315 GCA_031414455.1 Verrucomicrobiota bacterium | reverse complement strand
CACCCCGGGGGGGGCCGCCCGGGCCCCGGGTTTTTGCACGCCGCCCCGGCTGTCGTGGATTTTTTGGGGGGGGGGTTGCCCTGGGCGCGCGCTTACCACCCCCCCGGTCCCGGGGCTTCACTTTGCGGCATCGGCGGTGCGCCAGAGGTACCATGCCGCCAGCGTGCGGTGCGGCTGCCAGCGCAGGGCGATCTCGCGGAGATCCTTCGGCTTCGGCATGTCAGGAAGTTTTTTGGCCGCCCTGTAGCCGGCGCGCACGCCGAAGTCGTCGCAGGGAAACACATCGCCGCGGCCAAGGGTGAAGATGAGCAGCATCTCGACGGTCCAGCGACCCACGCCGCGCACGGCGATGAGGCGTTCGATGAGTTCGTCGTCGGACAACTTGAGGGCGGCGGCGCGGGTGGGCACGATCTTCGATTCTGTCCTGGCGGCGAGGTCGTGGATCGCGGCAATTTTACTGAACGAAAGGCCGGCGCTGCGCAGGGTGTCGGCGGGTGTGGCGAGCACGGCGGCGGGTTTGGGGAACCGGCCGCCGGGATAGAGGGCGCGGAAGCGGTTGAGGATGGACATGGCGGCCTTGCCGTTGAGTTGCTGGTGCGCGATGGCCGACACGAGGGCTTCCCACGGGGAACGTTCCGTGACTTCCAGGGTGCATGGGCCGTGGGTTTTGATGAGGCGGCGCATGAGCGGGCAGACGGCGGAAAGATGGGATTCGGCGGCGGTGTGCATGGGGTGCGACTGGATGGAGAATGGGCGGGACTGAACCGGAATCTGCTGACTTTGTGGTGCCCGATGGCCCCTGCCGTGCTCTTATTTCGCAAAACAGACAAGGGAGGCTTGCATGGCGGAGTGTGCCTACTACGGTGCGCGCCCTTCAACCCGACCCTCGATTTCTTTCCGATGAAAATCCATGCCCTGATGCTCGCCACTTTTTGTGGAATCACTCTTTTTTTGACTGGCTGCGCCGGTACCGGCACGACCGGCGGCGGCGGCGGTTTTAATGTCAGTGAAATTGGTCCGGCGTATCCGGGAGTCGGCAGCTACGTCGTGGTGGATGCGCAGGACGGTCACGTGGCGCTCGCTCATGCCGCCGATCAGCGCCGGCCGGTCGCCAGCCTCACGAAGATCGCCACCGCGGTGGTCGTGCTCGACTATCTGCAAAACGCCCGGATTGATGCGGGTGAACTTATGACCGTTCCGCCCCAGGTAACGCTGCTCGGAGGCACAGGACCGGCCGTTCTCCAGCCTGGGGATCAGATATCCATTCGCGACGGCCTTTATGCGGCGCTGATTGCGTCAGACAATTATGCCGCGGAGACGCTCGCCGCTCACATTGGCGGCAAACTGATGGCCGCCGGCATGGGCAGCAATCCGATGAGTGCCTTCCTCCGCCAGATGAACGGCCTCGCCGCCCGCGCCGGTCTGCGCGACACGCGGTTCGCCAATGCCCACGGGCTGGATCTCGAAGGCCAGCGCGGCACTTCCACCGCGGCCGATATGGCCCGCCTCGCGCTCCACGCGATGAATACTCCCGGCTTTTCGTTTTACTGCTCGCAACCGTCACGGCGTTTGACCATCCAGCGAGGTGGCGGACCGGTCGGCGTAACGATTACAACGACGAACGAACTGCTCTTTCGCGGCGGCATTGACGGTATGAAGACCGGGACGACTACGCTCGCCGGCCAGTGCCTTATTATCACCGCTCCGCGTCCCGCCACGGTGGTGAAAAATGCTGATGGCAGCACCAGCGTCACGCCGCACCGGCTTGCGGTCGTTGTTCTCGGTGCGACCGACCGGTTCAATCAGGCATGGCAGATTCTCAATGACGGCTGGGCCGCCTACTTCCGGTGGCGCGAGGCCGGCAGCCCGTTGGCTCCGGGTTCCTCTCTCGGCGTGAATGCCGCCACCGTGCAGCCCTGATTTTCCCGCCCGTTTCCCCGTCCCAACCACAAACCCATGCGCATCGGAATCCTCAACAGCGGCGGCGATTGCCCCGGCCTCAATGCGGTCATCTACGGCGTCGTCGGCGCGGCCTCCCGTCTCGGCTGGGAAGTTGTTGGTTTTCGCGACGGCTTTGAAGGCCTCCTGACACCCGGTGACTACACCGTACTGGAGCCCGAAAAAATTGCCGGCATCCTCAAGCTGGGCGGCACCATCCTCGGCACTACTAACCAAGGCAGCTTCGCCGCCAAGGTTGGCGTGGGCGATGTGATGCAGGTTGCGCCCGAAATCATCGAGGAAGCCAGGGCTACGCTGAAGCTCCTCGATATCGGCGCGCTCATCGTCGTGGGCGGGGACGGCTCGCTCACCACCGGCATGCAACTCATGAAGGCCGGCATCCCGGTCGTGGGTGTGCCCAAGACGATTGATAACGACCTCGCTGCCACCGCGATGACGTTTGGATTCGATTCCGCGGTCAGCACCGTGGTGGATGCGCTGGACCGCCTCCACACCACTGCCGACAGTCATAAGCGCGTCATGGTTGTGGAGGTCATGGGCCGTCACGCCGGATGGATTGCCCTCTGGGGCGGCATGGCCGGCGGCGCGCACGTCGTCCTCATTCCCGAGATTCCGTTCACCTTCGAGCGGATCGTCAAAGCCATCCGGGCGCGGGAGGCGAGGGGCCTGCACAGCACCATGGTTGTCGTCGCCGAAGGTGCCCGCCTCCCCGGCGGCGAAATGGTGACCCGGGAAAAGTGTGCCGGAAGTGAACACCGGCTCGGCGGCATCGGCGATGCCGTTGCGGCGAAGATCGCCGAACTCTCCGGCAAGGAGACGCGCAGTTGCACGCTCGGTCACCTTCAGCGCGGCGGCAGCCCCACCAGCCTTGACCGCATGCTCGCGACCCGTTTCGGCGTCAAAGCCGTCAAGCTCATCGAAGAGGGGAAATTCGGCCACATGGTCAGCTATCAGTCCTATCATGTGGACAGCGTGCTCATCAGCGAGGCCGTGGAAAAGCCGCGCCTCGTTGATCCGGACGGTGAAATTGTCAGCACCGCGCGCGCCGTGGGGATTTGTTTTGGCGACCAGTAGCCGGCGGGATACTGTGAGCTTGCGTGCGAAGACGAAACGCCGCCGGCAAAGCTCCACGCACCAAATTCCAGACATCACAGAAGCACCAACTCTCAGATTTCAGGATCTGAGAGTTCAGCGGCTGCCGGGAGTTTTGTAATCGGTGCTTCTTTGGAGCCCGGTGCCTGGAGCCTGGAGCTTTCTCGCCCTTCCACCACCCGCGTTATCTCGCTGCCCTCCGTCTCCCACTGCTGTAGCGTCAGGGTGCGGCGTTTGTCCGTTGCTTTGACAAATGCGGCGTCGGTCCTTTTTGTCAGGCGCTTTTCCGCAACGCCAGAGGCGTCGCAGCCGTGGAGCAGAACATGCGCCTTGTACATGCGCGGCTGACCCAGCACCCGGACGGAGCCTGCGGGCAGCGGGGCAGGGGAGCGGCGGTCCATGACGAGGAAACTCAGTGGCAGCGAGCGCAGGTCGATGCCCATGATCCTGCCAAAATGGAACCAGCCGCCGTCCGTGAAGACCAGGTTCGGCGGCGGTGCGAAAAAGTGACACCAGTGGCGCTCGTTTTCCGCCGTGAGCAGTCCACACTTTTCGGAATGCACACACGGTGCCACTGCTTGCATCGTCCCGCGCAGTTTCTCCCGCAAGGCGATCAGCCTGTGGCTCGCATCGTGCGTTCCGGGCTCCACGAAGATCACCGCCTGTGCTTTCTCCGCTTCGGTGAGCAATTCCGCCATGCCGGCCTCGTCCAGTTCTGTCAGGACGTGGCTCACGAGCATCAGGCCGCTGGTATCAGGGATACGCGGGGAAACGGTCACGTCAGGGAACTCCCGCCGCACCGTTTCCGTGGCAAATTTCAGGGCGCGCGGCGACTTGTCGTGCAGGGCCACGCTGGTGAAACCGGGGTATTTCCCCATCACTTCCCGCACCGCCACTCCGGTGCCGCAGCCGTAGTCGAGCACTGTTCCTGCCGGCGGCACCCACCCGCGGCGGTCGAGTTCGCCAACCACCCACTGCCACTTCCACGCGATCCGCCGCGCGAACGTCGCGTCGTAGCCGCACAGCAGGGCGTCCGTCTTCCAGTAATCCGCTGCGCCCGCGGTCCCGCTGAGGTAGGAGGTGCGCAATTCTTCAAGTGTATTCCAGTCAAAATCCATGCGGGGCGATACACACGCGAGCGTTCGGTGTCCACCCTTTAGGGTGCCAGCCACAAGTCGGAAACCCTAAAGAGTGGACACCGAACGTTGCTCGAAAAGGATGCAAACCGGCGCGCTGGCGCGTAGCCGCAGGGCAGGGGACCGCG
>JANNVM010000499.1:0-2115 GCA_031414455.1 Verrucomicrobiota bacterium | reverse complement strand
TGGATTTGCGATGGGCGACATGGTCATCACCGACCTCATTCGCGAGACGCCGCACACCAACGCGCTCATGCAGGAAACGCTCGCCGTCACCGGCAAGCCTGACATTTACGTCATTACCGCCAGCCCGGGGCAGCGGACCGCTGCACTTTCCGTCGTCCAGACACTGCGTAACGCCGGCCACGCCGTGGACTTCAGCTACAACCCGGACAAAGTCGGCAAGCAGTTTCAGACCGCCGAGCAACTCGGAGCGCGCCTCGCCGTCATCATCGGCGATGAGTATCCGCAGGTGAAAATAAAGAACCTCTCCGCACGGACCGAAGAGACGGTGGACGTCTCCGCCCTCACCGCCGCCGTGGCGGCACTGCTGCCGGCCACATGAGAGCTTTTCTTTTTCACTGCTGTCAGTATTATGGTTCCCCATGACTGCGACAATCGAACGAACCCGGGACCACCTGATGAGTCTGCCCGCTGCTGACCGGCGGGAGGTGTTGCTGGAGACATTGGAAAGCAGCGGCGGTGAGTTTGCCGGTGATATCCTTCATGCGCTTGAGAGCGTCCGCCGCGCCGACGAACTCGGCTCCGGTTCCGTGAAGCCGCTGACTCGAGAGCAGGCATTTTCTCACGCTCGCAATGCGTGTCGGAATCTACCACGGAGCGCGTGACCCGAAGATCTGGAAGGAGCGAATTTAGCTGAGGCCGCCTCCCAAAATCGCCTTGCCGCTCCCCTTCGTGCCGGACAGAGTCGCCGCCCTATGTTGGATATTAAAAGCATCCGGGAAAATCCGGACCGGATCAAAGAGCGTCTCAAACTGCGCGGCGGCGACGTGTGGCAGTGCGTGGACGAAGTGCTGGACATGGACGGGAAACGCCGCACGGCGGAGACGGAAAAGCAGCACCTTCAGTCTGAACGGAACCGCACCAGCAAGGACATCGGCATCGCGAAAAAGCAGGGGCAGGACACGTCCACCATTGAGGCGGAGATGCGTGGCATAGGGACGCGCATTGATGAACTGAATCACGAAACGACCGCGCTCGATGCTTCTCAGGAGGCGCTGCTCCTCAGCATTCCCAATCTCCCGCACGAGGCTTGCCCTGTTGGCGCCGACGCGGACGCGAACCCGGAAGTGCGCCGCGGGGGCACGGCTCCGGTGTTTACGTTTCAGCCGAAGGACCACGTCACCCTGGCAAAGCAACACGGCCTCGTGGACTTCGAAGCGGGGGTGAAAGTGACGGGCAGCGCGTTCGTCGTCTATCGCGGCAAGGGTGCGAAGCTGGAACGCGCGCTCATCAATTTCCTCCTCGATCTCCATACGACTCAGCACGGCTACACCGAAATCCTGCCGCCGTTTCTGGTGAATGCGGAGTCGCTCATCGGCACCACTCAATTACCAAAATTCGGCGACCAGCTCTATCACTGCCAGGAGGACAATCTTTACCTCGCGCCCACTGCTGAAGTGCCGGTGACGAATCTCCACCGTGACGAAATCGTGGACCCTGAAGTGCTGCCAATCCGCTATGCCGCCTACACGCCGTGCTTTCGCCGCGAGGCCGGCGCTGCCGGCGTGGGCACGCGCGGGCTGATCCGCATGCACCAGTTCGATAAAGTGGAACTCGTGAAAATCTGCCTGCCGGAAAACAGTATGACCGAACTGGAGAGCCTGACGTCCGACGCGGAGAAGGTTCTGCAAATTCTCGGGCTGCACTATCGCACCATCGAACTCTGCACCGGCGACATCGGCTTCGGCAGTGCGAAGACTTACGACATCGAAGTCTGGGCACCCGGTCAGGGCGGCTATCTGGAAGTGTCGAGTTGCTCGAACTTCGGTGACTACCAGGCCCGCCGCATGAAGCTGCGCTACAAGGATCCGGAGACGAAGAAGAACCTTTTCTGCCACACGCTGAACGGTTCCGGCACGGCTCTGGCGCGGCTTTACGTGGCGCTGCTGGAAACGTACCAGCGCGAAGACGGCAGCATTGAGATTCCGCCGGCCCTGCGGCCTTACTTTGGAGCGGAGGAGATCCGCGCTGCGGAATAACGAGCTTCGTTTACAAAAACACCGCGGCCATGTCAGCCGTGATTCCAGTCACGGGGTCGGTGACGAGGCCTTCTTCGAA
>JANNVM010000498.1:0-1508 GCA_031414455.1 Verrucomicrobiota bacterium | reverse complement strand
GCCCGCGGAACCCGAAGTGGTGCTTGATGTTTGCGCGTCACCCGGCGGCAAGAGTCTCTTCGCATGGCGCTGTTTGCGCCCGCGCCTGCTGGTGGCCAATGAAGTCATCGTCAAACGCACGGCGCCGCTCATCAGTAATCTGAAACGCTGCCGCGCTCAGCCATCCATGGTGACGAACGCCGACCCTGCCGTGCTGGCCCGCGTGTGTCCGGTCAGCGCGGATGTCGTCATCGTGGATGCACCGTGCAGCGGGCAGTCGCTCATCGCCAAAGGCGTGGAAAACGCCGGCTGCTTTCATCCTGCTAACATCAATCTCAACGCCAACCGCCAGCGCCGCATCCTGGCCAACGCCGCCGCAGTCGTCGCGCCGGATGGATGGCTGGCCTACCTTACCTGCACCTACGCGGAGAAGGAGAACGAGGGCAATCTGCGCTGGTTCCTGCGGCAGTTCCCGGACTTCACCGCCGTCCCCGTACCGGCGCTGGAGACACATCGCTCAAAGCTCACGGACACCCCCTGCTACCGGCTCTGGCCGCAGGGTGGCGTGGGCGCAGGGGCCTTCGCCGCGCTGTTGAAACGAAACGGAGAAGGCGGACGCGGTGGACTGGATGGACTCCGCAGTGCATGGCGTTCGGCTTGAGATGAATGAACGGATTTCTTCGCTGCCTGTCACTGACTCCATGCGTTCTCTGCTTCTCATTCTACTCATGATCACTCCCTGCGCTGCGGCGGAGCGGGTCATTCACCTGTTTGTGGCCCTCGCGGACAATGCCAGTCAGGGCATTCAGCGGGTGCCGCCGAAGATCGGAAACGGCGACGACGCGGAGAACAATCTCTACTGGGGCTGTGACGACGGCGTGAAGTCCGTCTTCTCGCGCAGCAAAGTCTGGAAGCGCCTCGCCGCCGCCGATCCCGACGGCGAAGGCCCGATCCTGGAGCGGCTCGTCTTTCATAACGCCACCGCAGACGCATGGCTCGTGGCCGATGCCTACCGGGGAAAAGAAATCAAGACGTGCCTAACGGACTATCTTTCTGCGATGGCCGGCACCTTGAAAGTGGACGCCGCAGCCGGCAGCCGTACCGTGGCCGCGGGGGGCACCGCGGACTTTGTGGCCTATGCCGGGCACGACGGCCTCATGGAGTTCCCCCTGGAGACGCCCGCCGCCGCCACGGACCTCAAGCCAAAAACAGCCATCGCGCTATGCTGTGTTAGCCGGACTTACTTCGCCGGTCACATGGAGAACTTGAAAGCCACGCCGTTGCTGCTGACCACGCAGCTTATGTATCCCGCGGCTCAGGTGCTGCACGAAAGCATCAACGGCTGGCTCGCGGGCAAAGACGGCAAAGCCTGCCTCCAACTCGCCGCTGCAGCGTATGCGAAGAATCAAAAAATCAGTGTGAAGTCTGCCGCCGGTGTTTTCTCTGCGGGGCTGCCGGAGAAGAAGGCGGAAATTGGTGAGGGAAGCCAACCAGGGGATTGACCGGGGCCATCGTGATCGGGATTTCTA
>JANNVM010000497.1:0-3399 GCA_031414455.1 Verrucomicrobiota bacterium | reverse complement strand
TGCCGTGCGGCGCGCGCTGAAGCTGCCGGCGGGCCGGCCGATCAGTGTGGACGAAGCCTACGGGCTCGGGCGCAACGGTGAGGTGCATACACCGCTGGGCTCCGTGTTTGCTGCGTGGGCGCGGCGTGATCCACGGGCCGCTGTCGCCGCCGTGGAGTCACTCCCGTCAAGGGGCAGCAAACACATGGCCCGGAGGGAAATCGCCGTGCAGTGGGCCTATCGCGACGGACCGGCAGCGCTGCGGTTTGTTATGGATCACGCTCCCCGCGGGGCGAAACTGGCGGATTCCTTTCGCATGGACTACATCCTGCGCGCCGCATTTTACTCCGACCCCGCCGGCACGGCAAAGCTGATGTCCGAAAATGGCGGGCTGCGTGCCGCGCTGGGCAGTGAAGGCCCGCAGCTTTCCGCCTTGAAGCCGTGGTACCGGGCTGATCCGCAGGGCTTTCTGGCATGGCTGCGCAACCCGGGACCCGTGCAAGACAGCCGCGCCGCCATGTGGTTGATCGGTTATGTCGTGCGGGACAATCCCCTCGCTGCGGCTCCGTTGATCCGGGAGTTTCCCAAAGCCGGACATCACGACCACGCGCGCAACATCGCCGTCATCGCCCGGCTTGATCCGGCGCTCGGCCGTTCTTTGGCGGATGAACTCGGTCTCCGCCCGCAAGTGGAAGCCGCGATCGAGGCCGCCGCTGTGTAAGACGATCCCGCCGCTGCGTGCGACCGCTGGCTCGCAGCCGTTAGGCAACACGGTGCGCAGGGCGCACTCACGGCCCTGGGATGGAGCAGCGAAGCCGCGCTCGAACTCGCCGCCTTTGCCTCACATGCCCTGCCGGAGCGCGCCAAAGCACTCGCCGCCGTGGTCCCCGCCTCCGTGCTGGTTCCCGGGCCGCGCTATCTTGGCAGCGAGAGCGCCGTCGCTTTGTTCTGGAAGGAACTCGCTCCGCAGGCTGCGCCGCAGATTTCCCTCGCGCCGAATGCCGCGCCGAAAGAGGACGAAGATGCCATCGCTGCCAAAGATTCCTTCACCTCCGACCCCGCCGCTGCTGCCGGGGCCATGCTCGCCGGGCCGCCCGGCGACATGGACGCCGCCAAGGCCGTGGCCGCCCTGGCACCGCACGATTTTGCCGCCGCCCGCGCATGGCTTTCACGGGTTCCAGAAGGCCCCGCACGCCAACAAGGCGAACTGGCGCTGGCCATCGAACAGGCCCCGCGGGATCCACTGGCGGCTCTGCAATTCATTGCCTCCCTGCCCGATGCCCCGCAGAAGGACGCCGCGGAACTCTGGACCGCCTGCCTCCAGCGCCTCGTGTTCACCGGCGGCGACTGGCAGAGCTGGCTGGCAAAGGCTCCGGCGTTGGTAAAGAAGACGTCCGATATCCACGGGAAGAGCCCGGAACAGGTTCTGACCGAAGAAGCCAAACTCCTCGCCGCCCTGCGAAAAAGTGCCGGCAAGCCTGAACAGTAGAGAGCAGTTGGTAATCGTAGCACGGGGATGGCGGCAGCCTCCCCGTGTTCGCCGGCTAATGCGCAATCAAACACGGGCATCGTCTCCCGCTGCGGTGCTCACGTTCCTTTTCAAACTCAGACACTGCTCAACTCTCAACCCGCGACGACTCCGCAAACACCCGGGCCGAAGACCTTGCCCTGACATCTCCGACCCGCCACGGTGCGGGTGCCATGAAAGCCACCCGCCTGCGCGCCATTCTTCCCCTAACCGCTCTCGGAGCAGCGCTCTGGCTCACCGCCGCCGCCCCCGCCGTGACGGGTATCCTGCGTCAGGCCAACGGTGAGATTCTCCTCACGTCAGCCGCGGATGCCGGAGCGTTCTATCGCATCGAGACTTCCGCCGATCTCTCGCAGTGGACCCCTCTCGTCACGGTGAAAAGCACCGGCACGGAACAACTCCTCGATGTAGCCGCGCCGCATCTCGACCGCCGCTTCTACCGCGCCATGCCAGTCGCCGGCACCGGCATCATTACCGGGGATCACCTGCAAACCACCAACGGCGACGCGGTGCTGCATCCCATCGGTCATGCGAGCGTTTCCGTTTCGTGGAACGGCAAAGCGCTCTACAGCGATCCGAGTGATTTGAATGGCAACGGTCCGCGTTTCACCGGACTGCCGCTGGCGGATGTCATCGTCGTCACCCACACGCACGGCGATCACTTCAGCACCTCCCGGCTCAATCTCCTCGTGAAAGCAGACACCGTCATCTTCGCCCCGCAGGCGGTCTTCAACGGCATGCCGACGTCGAATATTCCGGGAAAGTCCTTCACCCTCCGGAGCCGAACGACCGTCCTGGTCAATGGTGCCAATGGCAGCGCACACGGCATTGTTGTCCGGGCGATCGCGATGTACAATAAAGTTCCTAATATAAATCCAATCGGTCATCCGCAAGGTGAGGGCAACGGTTACGTGGTCACCATGGGCGGGCAGAACCTCTACTTCAGCGGTGACACCGAGGACATCCCGGAAATGCGCGCCCTCACCAACATAGACGTCGCCTTCGTGTGCATGAGCGAGACCTCAAACATGCTGCCCGCGGTCGCCGCCAGTGCGGTCCGTGAATTTCGCCCTCGCATCGTTTTTCCCTATCACTACACGCAGGGCGGCACCGTCCACGACACCGCCCTCTTCAAGTCCATCGTCGGCACCGACCTTGGCATCGAAGTGCGGCGGCGCGCCTTCTACTGAAAACCGCCGGCGACTTCCCGCTTTCGCGAGGCCACTGCTCCTGCACGATCCAACCATGCGCTTCCCCTTTCTGCTCTGGTCATTGCCGCTGGCGGCGGCGGGCGGATTTGTTACCGCGAAACTCTGCCGCCCTGACAAGGAAACCGCACAATCCGCGGAAGTCAGGATACGTCCGACCGAAGCTGCCACACCCAGCGCGGCCGCGCCACCGGTCTTCAAGGAAACAGGATCGCTCGGCGTACCGGAGATCATCGCCGCCGTGGCGAACGCGAACCCCGCAGACCTGCGGCGCATGGCGCTGGTGCTGCTGGCCGATCCGCGCCGCCGCCGCGATCTCGGCGTGTGGGGGCCGCTGCTGGCGCGGTGGTCGGAAGTGGACGGCGCGGGACTGATGGCTTTTGTGAAACGTGAGGCCCCTCCCGGCGAGCGCCCGTGGCTGGAGGCCAAATCATGGTATGCATGGGGCGCGGCGCATCCGTCGGCAGCCTCCGCGGAAGGCAAAGAACTTCCCGTGCTCATGGCGCGCGAACTCATCGCTGGCATGGCCAAGCGCGATCCGCAGGCCGCCGCTAACTTCGCGCTTCAAATGCCCGACGCGCAATTCTACCTCCTCGGCATCGCCGCCGATGTCGCGGCGTCCGATCCGGAACTCATCGCCGGTCTGCTGCCGCGCGCGGTTTATGACGGCATGAGACAGCCGCT
>JANNVM010000496.1:0-2736 GCA_031414455.1 Verrucomicrobiota bacterium | reverse complement strand
ATCGACGACGAACATTAGACGTTCGAGAGATCCTCCTACGGACGCCGACAAATCCTGCCCGAGAAGCTTGCCGTTTCTGGTAATTCCCCAAGCATAGGTACCAGCCCCAAGGGGGATCGGAATGTAAGCTTTCCGCTCTGGAGCTTTTGGCCACCTGTAACTCCGGTCAAGGGGTAATGCTTCGAAGTCATCCTTAACGCCATCAGAATCGGTGTCGGTTTCAGCGCCTCTCCCGGCTACCTGGGCATCAGTCAAATTCCCGCCTCTGCTCGAAATCGTAAGGGGAGATGTGCCGAAAATGTGGATTTCCTCTGCATTGCTAATCCCGTCTCCGTCACTGTCTGAAGACAGCGGATCGAGCCCGGCTTGGAAAATCTCGACTACTGTTGGCCCCGTTGTGTACCATGGGTGATAACTGCCAAGGTTTGTCGAAGTTGGCGTAACGGCATCGGTTGCACTCATATTCCCAATGAGTCGTGCATACCAGTCTGGGATGCCATCGGGATAGGTGTCAGTCCATTCGTCGCAACCCGGTTCGTTGGTGAGGGCGGTGCGGGAGCGGGGTTCGTATTCGATGTCGAGAGGGGTGCCGCTGGGGCTGATGGAAAGCACGGCGGTGAGGGCGGGGATGGCGGCCTGGGCATCAATGAGGGCGGCGGGGCCGATGAGGTGGTAGTGGTCCCACGCGAGAGAGGGGCGGACGGAAATGTTTCCGACGGGATAAAGTGCCGGGGGTGTGGGGAGTGGATTGGGAGTGAGGAGAGGAACCTCCAGGTTGCTGCCTTTGGTGTAAGGCTCGGAGGAGGCGCTAATGCTGGCCGGCGTATCGGATTGGGTGCGGTTGAACCAAACGAGGCAGTTTTGAAGCGATCCCCAGACATCGCTGTCACTAGTGGTGACGACGTGAGCGATACTGCAATTATAAGTTAGTGTGCATTGAAGCAGATTGAACCGCGCGGAATCGGGAGGTCCCATGGCGTAGAGGGCACCGCCGTCACCAGTGGCTGTATTGTCGCAGAGCGCACAGTTCGTGAGGGCCACTAAACTTCCTGCCTCGCCGTCTGCGTCTGAATAGACGGCACCGCCGTTGGATACCGTTTGGTTGCCGCGGAATACTGAGGCCACGATGGTGGGGGAAGAAGCATTGCACCAGAGGCCGCCACCGTCGTTGGACGAGCCGCCGCCTGCATTGTTGCGCTCGACGGCCAGACTCTCGAAGCGCGGACTGCAGGATCGCACACTGAGGGCACCGCCGCGGGGATCGTCAGGCTCGCCTGAAGACCAGGCGTCATTTTCAGTGATGTGAACTCCGCTGAGCATGGGGCGAGCCCCGGCGGTGAACGAACTGTGGAAAAATGCCGGAGAGGCGGGAAAGCCGGGGGCGGTCTTGAAACTTGTTCCGGTACCGGAATTGAAGCTGGCGGAGAGACTGAGCGCGGCACCGGAAAGACTGACGGCTCCACCCCAACTGGCGACGTTGCGGAAAATGGAGCCCCCTTTCCAACACAGACTGCCTTCGCTGTGGATGGCTCCACCGCCGCCGTCCGCGGCGTAGTTGTAGGCGAGGGTGCAGTTGAGGCCGAAGACAGTGTGGGGGGAGGTGAGTGGATTGATACTGAGGGCTCCGCCAAGGTAGGCTTTATTGGCGAACAACTCGGACTCAAACAGAAATAGGGAGCCGCCGCCGACGAAAACAGCGCCACCGTGTCCGGAAGCATCGCAACCAGCAATGGTGCAACGGGCGATGAATGGCTGAGTGGAGCCGGTGTTCCTTACGCGGATGGCTCCCCCGCAGTGAGAGTCCGGTGTGCCGGAATACACGACCATGCCGCGGCGGATGGTGAGGCCCTCAAGGCCGCAAGAGCCGTCGAAACCGGAATTTTCGATCGTGAGGAAGCGTCCGTTGTTTTCGAGATCAATGGTGACACGGCCTTTGCCATTAATGCTCTTGAGATAGAACTTTTTGCCCTCAGAGCCCGTGCCGGTGCTCAGATTCTTATTGGCGAAGCCCTTGTAGGTTCCATCGCGCAGGCAGATGCGTGTGGTGACTCCATAGGGCGGGACGAGGCTGATCGCCTGGCTGATGCTTTGAACCGGTGTCAGGAAACCGCCACTGGAGGTATCGTAGCCGTAGCCCGGCCGCGGGTCCACGTAAATGACGGGTTGCGACGGCTTGCTGGTGCGCTGTCCAGGATGCGTATTGGCGAGCCATTCTTCGTAGTTGGTAAATCCGTCGGCGTCTTTGTCCGTGTCGCGGTTAGTGGCGTCTCCGACCGCGAGAGAGCCGAGTTTGGCGAGTTCCCACGCATCGGGCAGTCCGTCGCCGTCGGTGTCCGCGAACTCAAAGCAGCCGCGATCCGCCGGGGACGTGCCAGGGGTCGCGCCGGCCTGGTGCGGGACGCGCGGATTGTCGTCGATGTCGGTTGGCGGAAACATGGGATCGCCAGCGTCGATCATCAGCGAAGTGTGCGCCAGTGTATAGCCTCCAGTGAGGAATCCGGGAGTGGTGTCGTTGTTCGTGGAACTGCCGGCCAGCACCTGTGACTGGGTCGTCGTATAGAATGCGGCCCAGGGCCCGGCAGCCTGGACATTTTCCTGGACGAATCCGTTATCGGCGATCCGCGAATTGCCCCAAAGAATGGTAGAGGTCATCGAGATGGCCGTTTCCGCGGAATTGGTATTGTAGAGCGCGGTCCCGGCTCCGAAACATCGATTCGCTGCGGCGGTACAAAACCG
>JANNVM010000495.1:0-1946 GCA_031414455.1 Verrucomicrobiota bacterium | reverse complement strand
CGTGGGAGGTGCGCCGTGATTTCTACATTCGGACGGGCGGAAATTCTCCCGGACCAGCACCGGATACGGACCGTTAGGCTGTGGTTCGTGCCGGCCGGTGAAAAAGCAGGGCACTCCGTCGCCGGAGTGCCCTGAGGGGATCGCGGAGTTACGGCTCTTGCCGCTGTCCGCAAAGCTGCTCACTGGTTAGCGGGACCAATGAACCGAGACGCCGCCGCGGCCCGAACTGTAACCGCCCCGGTTACCGGCGTAGGAGTGACCGCCGTATCCGTCACGATAGTGACCACCGCCATGGGAGGCGTATCCGTTGTCGCAGGGCGGGATGCGGCGCACCACGACCCAGCGATAGACCGGGCATCCGTGGCAGTCGCGGCCGATGAAGCGGTATTCGGAATACACAGTGTACCCGCAGTGATCCACGCTGACGCGGGTGTTGTGGCCGGCTTCGGCTGTAGTGGGAGCGAGAATGGTGAGGCCGAGGAAGGCGGCGAGGGCGAGGGTGAACTTTTTCATGGCAGTGGGGATTTAGCGGTTGGTTTGTTGGCTCCGGGCGGGCCGGCAATCGCGCCAGCCATCGGTTCCGGCACCTGTGACGGCGGACTTCACGGGCTATTCAAAGCACTGCAAAATATTTTTCAGTAACCTGGAACGGTGCCCGCGTTCTCCGCGTTTTCGGACTGGCGTATCGTCGCACCTGCCCAAATAATCCGGACTCATGATTCGATTCCTCACACTTCTCTGCATCAGCTCCTGTGTCGCCTGCGACCAGAAGCCCGCCCCTGCCGCCGCACCTGCTGCCGCCGGCGCGGAAAAGAAATCCGGTCCCTTCATCGTCAGTGACTGGAGCGACTGGAAGAAGCAGGACACGGCCGGCAAGCCGGTCGTGGAAGTGAAGCCTGACGTGCCGGAGACGAACCCGCCGAAGGACGTGAAACGGCCGGAACTGCCCGCGGAGGCGAAGAAGGCGGGCGTGCTCGTGCTGGGAACCGGCGAGCCGTTCAGTGCCGTGAAGTACGAAGGCAAAGCGGACATTCTGCCGCGCGAGGGTTACGAGATTTCGTGGGATGCCATGCGGGTGGACGGCAGCGACTTCTTTGCAGCTCTCACCTTTCCCGTGGGCAAGCCCGGTGCGGACGGCAAGGACAAGTGCGTCAGTTTCGTCGCCGGCGGCTGGGGCGGCTGGGTCGTGGGGATCAGTTCCATCGGTCATCAGTTTGCCAGTGAGAACGAGACGACCCGCTCGGTCGAATTTCAGAACGGCCGCTGGTACCGGTTCACACTTCAGGTGACGCCGGAAGTCATCCGTTCACTCATTGATGACAAGGAGATGTTCAAAGTGGACGTGCGCGAAAAAGCGCTCGCCATGCATCCCAGCGAAATCCAGGCCTGCGTTCCGCTCGGCTTTTCCAGCTATCAAACAACCGGCGCCATCCGCAACCTCCAGATCCGGAAGCTGAAGGACGGAGAACTGAAGCCGGATGAGGAACCGCAGTAGGAAAACATCAAGCTCCAGGCACCAAAGAAATTCCAAACATCAACCATCGGATTTCCGGGCACCGAACCCCGCCCCCTAACTATCCAGCACTCAGGGTCAAAGGCCCGGCACATACCAGCCCGGGGCAACGCCCCGGGTAATCAACCAAACAATTCCTGAGCCCTGAAAGGGCGACATAAAACCGCCGACATCATCATGAGACTGACAACACTTCTCCCCCTCGCCTTCATCCTCAACGTCCACGCCGGCGACTGGCCGAACTGGCGCGGTCCTAACTTCGATGGATCCTCCAGCGAAACCGGTCTGCCGTCCAAAATCACCGCGGCGGATGCGCTGTGGAAAGTCGCGATGCCCGGCCCGGCGGCGAGCACACCCATCGTCAGCGGCGACCGCGTCTTCATTTCCACCGTGGACAGTGAGGCGAAAAAACTGCTCGGGCTTTGTCTCGACC
>JANNVM010000494.1:0-4681 GCA_031414455.1 Verrucomicrobiota bacterium | reverse complement strand
GTTCGCTGATCTGCGAGGTGGTCATGCGGTGAATTATTGGTGTGGCCTGTTGTTCCCCACGTGATGCACCGCCTGACATACTGGAACGAACAGTTCCAGCCGCTCCCGGATGCTCAGTTTGTGCTGGTCGCAGAAGGCCGTGATCGGTTCCCCGTGGACCAGTTCCATGACAAAATACGGCCGCCCGTTCTCCATCGCGCCAGCGTCCAGCACCCGGGCGATATTCGGATGCTCCATCAGAGCCAGGGACTGCCGCTCCCCTTCGAAGCGCCTGATGATTTCCTGGCTGTCCATGCCTGGCTTGATCACCTTCAGCGCCACCTCGCGTCGGATCGGTTCGGTCTGCTCCGCCCGGTAAACAATCCCAAATCCTCCCTCTCCGATCCTCCCGATGATACGATAGGGGCCGACCAAAAGCGGATCGGCCGCTTCCATGGCCCCGGCGCTGGGCGCATCATGCACCGTCTCCGCCGACATCAGTAGCGTCGGAAGACCCAGCCCGGAATCACCCGCTCCCAGCATCAAACATCCCGGGCACAACCCCTGAGGGGCGTCCGCTCGAAGAGTGGCTCCGCAGCGCGGACAAGTGGCGGGTAGCGGGGAATCGGGCATAACGAAGCGGGGCAAAATTTCACAAGCCGAACCATGAGGTCACAAAAGGCACCTCGACTGGAAAGCAAATCACTTTGAAAAATGTGATGCAAATTGCGAAGCCAAAAATGAATGGTGCCCAGGTCATTTGCTTTGCGCGGAGGGGAGTGGTTACTGATTCGGCCGGTGGTGCTCCAGCTCGTAATGCTTCTTCAGCAGGTCCGGGCTCATGAATCCGGAGATAGCAGGGCGTGGAGTGATCCATGGAACCGGCCCATCCGAAGTGGATTTTGTCCCAACCGGCAAGGCGGACGCGCTCGAGATGCTGACGCGCCGGGTCGGACAGGAGATGACAACCTTGACGGCTCAGCCCTGCCCGGATCAGGTGATGAGCCTTGATCCGTTGCTCCGGAGCAAGCCTGTCACGCAGAGAGAATGGGCGAGCAGGACAGGGAGACGGGTGATGATCGGTGAAACATTTGGTTTCATGACCCATGACGCAGGGGTTGTTGGATTTGATATGCTGGATTTGTTATGATTGATTTTTGCCCGGTAGGGTTTTCCGGGCAAGTGGCCTGGTCCGGGTTCAGGGCGATTTGGCCTCTGCTTTCTCCTTCGCTTCCACCGCATGGATTTCCTCCCACGACGGTGCCTGCCAGACGTAGAGCACCCCTGACTGGTTCGCCCAGGTGATGGTATTGCCGTCCGGGGAAAACCACGTCCCCATGTATCCGGTGCCCCGGCCTTCCAGGGTGAAGACCTCCTGCCAGCTTTCCGTGTCCCACAGCTTCACCGCTTCGTTGTCGCCGCTGCCCACTGCCAGCCGCTGGCCGTCCGCGGAAAAACCCACTGAATGGGCACCCTTGAGAAAGCCCCGCAGGGTCGCCACCTCCTGCCAGGTGGCCGCGTCCCAAACCCGGGCGAAACCCAGGCTGCTCGAGATGGCGAACCACTTTCCGTCAGCTGAGTACCTGCCGATATCACCTTCCAGAATATCCACTTCAAGCTTTTTTCCGCTCTCCTCCTCAAGATTCCGCAGGGCGATCTCCCCCTCTCTGCCGATGGCGATCCCTTCGCGCCCGCCGGGCGAAATCCCGATGGAACTGAAGGCCCCCGGGGCTGGCCATGACTGCTTTTCCACGCCGGTCGAAAGTTCCCATTCGTGCAGCAGATTGTCGCTCTCCGACCAAGTGATCAGCCGCTTGCCTCCGGCACTGAATTTTTGCGCCGTCACCTTGCCCGCGGGGTGGGATAATCGATATAACAAAACCCGTTGCGGCACGTCCCAGACGTGGAGGGACCCGGTGGTCCAGTTGACCGCGAGGAATCGGCCATCATCGGAAAAGCAGGATGAAAAGACATCCTCCCCCACTTCCAGCAATGGGCTGCGCTTTTGGAAATCAGCCCCCGCCCACTGTGCCACCTGCCCCTGCGGATTCAGGGTCAGGATGGACTGGCCGTCGGGGGCGAAGCCCGAGCTGACGACCTGCTCCCCCGGGAGCGTGGCGGAGGGCTGGTGCGGGTGCGGGACGGAGGTATCCCAAAAACAAACCGTGCCGTCCTTGCCGCCGCTCACCAGCGTTTTGTGGTCAGGCCACAAGGCCAGCCGCCACACTTCCAGCCGGTGACCACGCAGCACGTCGACGCACTGCCGACCCGCTAGATCCCAGGTGCGGATCGTCTGGTCGGCGCTGCAGGAGGCCAATTTCCGGCCATCGGGCCAGAACACCAAAGCCCCCACCCATGAGCCGTGACCTTCCAGCCGCCCGCTGGGTTGGCCGGTGCCGGCATCCCACAATCGGATATCCGACTCGCTGTATCCGGCGGCGGACGCGAGGGTTTTGCCATCGGGTGAAAACGTCATGGCCGTGACAAACTCCTTCGCGGCCACGGCGGTCCAGAGTTCCCGGCCATCGCGCAGATCAAGAGCCCGGATCCGCCCCTGCGGCAGCGCATAGACTGCAATGCTCAAATCCGGGGCCGCGGCAAAACCGGATTGGGCTCCGAACCCAAATTGTTCCGTGGGATAACTGGCGAGCTGGGTCCCGGCCGGCATCTGCCAGAGCGTGATATGACCCTCCAGGGTGGAGGTCACCAGCGTCTTCCCATCCCGTGCCCACGCCAGACCCATGCATAGGTTATCCAATGGGAGTTCAGCCACCATCTGCCGCGTCTCCGCATTCCAGACCCGCAAGGTGGTCCGCAGCGCCCCCCTGTCCGCAGCGGCGGAACCGGCGAAGGCCAGCAGGGGCTCCGTAGGTGAGAAGGCGGCGCGGATGCGGGATTCCTTCGGCACCAGGCGGACCAGCTCCTGCCGCGTGCGCCCATCCCAGACCGCCAGTCCGCCTTCGTGAAACGAACCCACTGCCAGCCAGTTCCCGTGAGGGGAGGCCGTCAGTGAAAACACCTCGGCCCGCTCCTGGCAAAGCGTGAACAAGGCATCGCTGCGGGTTTGCTTCCAGAGATAACGCCATTCCCAGCCGCGCAAATCGCTCTGGCCGGCCTGGGGCCGCTGGCGGTTGAGCAGATCCAGCGCCCGCCCCAGATTGCTCCCCGCGAGCGCCTGCTTCGCCACATTCATGTCCGACGCATAGGCGCGTTGACGCGCGGCGAGTTCGGCCTGTTCCGCTTGGTGGCGCAGGGTGGCCTCCCGGGACTGTGCCGCGACGGCCAGTTGTTCGTTGGTTTCCGCTTTTTGGCGCTGGGCGGATTCACCGGCCTGAGCCTTGGTGGCGCGCACGGATTGCCAGGTGCTGGCGACGATGCCCAGCAGCAAGGCCGCGGCCACAGCAGTGCCCGCGGTAAAGATCAGCTTGTTGCGGCGGAACGCCTTCTGGAACTTGTAGGAGGCACTCGGCGGGCGGGCCACCACCGGCTCGTTATCAAGATAGCGTTTGAGATCCGCCGCCAATCCAGTGGCCGTGTCGTAGCGGCGCTGGCGGTCCTTTTCGAGGCACTTCATCACGATCCAGTCGAGGTCGCCCTTGAGCTGGTGCATCAGCTTCGAAGTGTCGGCGGAACGGCGTCGGGCAGCGGTTGTCAATTCCTCACCCTTCAGTGTGGCAAAGCGCGTGCTGGGACGCGGCGGTTCTTTCTCCCGGATCGTCTTGCGCATCACGTCGATGCCCGAGGCCATCAGTTCCTTCGCGTCGAACGGCGTGCTGCCGGCCAGCAGTTCGTAAAGCAACACGCCGAGGCTGTAGATGTCGCTGCGCGTATCAATATCGAGTCCGCTCATCTCCGCCTGCTCCGGACTCATGTAAGCCGGGGTCCCGATGAACTGATGCAACTGGGTGTAAACGGTGCTATCGGTCAGCCGGCCCTCCGTCGCTTTGGCGATGCCAAAGTCGATCACCTTGGGCACCGGCACGCCGTCGTGCAGGGTGACCAGGATGTTCGACGGTTTGATGTCGCGGTGGATGATCCCCTTCTGGTGGGCATGCTGGATCGCCTGACACACTTTGATGAACAGGTCCAGCCGGGCCTTGGTGTCGAGATTGGCCTGGTCGCAATAGTCCGTGATCGGAATGCCGCGCACCAGTTCCATCACAAAATAAGGCCGGCCCAGTTCCGTGGTACCGGCATCCAGCACCCGGGCGATGTTCGGATGATCCATCATCGCCAGCGCCTGCCGCTCCGCCTCGAAGCGCGCGATCACCTCCCGGGTGTCCATGCCCAGTTTGATCACCTTCAACGCCACCCGGCGGCGCACCGGCTTGGTTTGCTCCGCGACATAGACCGTCCCGCAGCCGCCCTCCCCCACTTTCTCCAGCAGCTTATATCGTCCGAGCGTCTGGCCCACGGTTTCGTCCCGGGGACCGGCGGCTTGATTCAGTTTGATGGTAGGATCGTCCGCAGCGTCCGGTCTTCCCAACAAGTCAGCCGATTGCTCGTGCCCGGAGAGCAACGCTTGGAGGCGCCGGTGCAGGGCGTCGTTTTCACCGCACATGGCCGCCAGAAAGGCCGGCCTTTCAGCGGTAGACTTTTCCAAGGCCAGCGCGAACAGGACGGCCTCACGATCATGATCAGATGGCATGGTGGATGGATTCATCTGCTTCTACATGATAAGGGTTTTCCCGCCTTTCGGCTT